>JBLMYE010000373.1:0-8547 GCA_050258115.1 Deltaproteobacteria bacterium
CGATCGCATTCTCCACAAGCTCTTTCACGACGCTTGCGGGCCGCTCGATCACCTCACCGGCGGCGATGCGGTTGACGGTTTCCGGCGCCAGTTGGCGGATGGTCACGTTCGAATCTCCTTCCCGTCTCCTGCTTAGCAGAGAGGCGGCAAGGGAGCACCCCGGCGGGAACCTCCGTGAACAGGCATCACGCGCCGAGGCAGTCTTTTGTCAGAATTTTCGCAAGTTCGACGCCCGGCTGGTCGAACGGATCGACGCCCAGGAGCCGCCCGGCAACGATGGTCTCCATCATGAAGTGCATCAAAATCTGTCCAGCTGAACGCTCGTCGAGGACCGGGATGTCGATTTCGCGCACCGGCCGGCCGGCCTTCATCAAGGCTCCGGCGATGGCATGTCCCTGCGCGTCGACGATGTCTCCGATCGCCTTGCCGCCGAGGAAGCCCACGCCGGCTTTGTCCGCGAGCGCCGCGTCGAGAACCGGCCCCGATCCCTTCGGCGCGAGCCGTATGACAGTCATCGCGATCTCGCGCGGCCCATCCATGAAGAGCTGCAATTGGCTATGCTGATCGACCGGCCCCACGGCGGGAACAGGCGTCGTGCCTTCGCCGCATTTGCCGAGGCTCTCCGCCCAGAGCTGTACGAACCAGTCGGCCAGTTTTCCCAGCCGGTCCGCGTAAGGCATGAGCACAAGCGTTCGAATGCCGCGCTGTTTCGAAAGTGCGACCATCGCCGCGGCGCCGGCTGCGAACGGAATGTCGGCGGCGGGTGCCCCGTCCAGCATCGGCCGTAGCACCTCTTGGGCTCCCGCACGAATTGCCCGAGCATCGAGGCCTCGGGCCATGGCCGGCAGAAGTCCGACGTTGGTAAGGCAGGAGAAACGGCCGCCGATCCCGGTATGGTGGTCCAGCATCGGAATACCGAGGGATTGAAACAGCTCCCGCAGACCATTCGTGCGGCCGGGCCTGTCCGGCTCCGTGATCCCAAGAAAAAGCTGCGGAATACGCTCGCCAAGTCCTGCCGCTTTGACCGCGGAGAGCGTAGCGATGGCCTGTGCAAGCGTCTCGGCAGTCCCGCCCGACTTCGAGGTGACGACGAACCTCGTTCGCGCGAAGTCCGTCGCCTTCAGAAGCGCGGCAAGGGTATCCCCGTCGAGGTTGTCGTAGAAGCGGATGCGGGGGCGCTGGTAGGGCGGCTTCTTTGCCGTGTGCGGAATGCCCCAGCCGGCGATCTGAGCGAGCGTCTGTCCACCAAGGCTTGAACCGCCTGTCCCGAAAAAGACGATAGTGTCGGCGCCGTCCGAAAGTCTGGCAAGCTGAGCTTCCGCGGCATCGATGTCGGCGGTTTCGCCGCTGATGCGCAGAAGTGCCAGGGAACCGCTGGCATAATCGTCGCGCAATCCCCCCAGCACCGCATCGGCCTTCTTGGTCCAGGCAGCGAGCGAAGCTTCGTCGAGGCCGTGGCACCCGATCGATTTCTCCAGGCACCCGTCGAGAGACTGGGAATAGGCGGCACGCTCCAGCACGGCGTTTCTCCTCGTCAGCGGTCGGCGATATGCTGCGCTATCGGTTTCCGGTCCGCCAGCCAATAGGGATTTAATGCGCCGTGCGCCTCCGCCGCAGCCGAACCCATGAACTCGGCTAGACGCTGCGCCGTGCGGACTCCAGAATGCGCAGGATATCTTCGGCGGGCGCATCGGTTGGCAAGCGATTGAAATCGGCCGGGTGAGCGAGCGCCTGCTCGAGCCGCCGATGAAACGCCGTACGGTCGATTTCAATGGTGCCGAACTGCTTCAGGTGTTCGGTGACGAACTGCGTATCCAGCAGCCGGAACCCGCCATGAATCAACCGCGCCGCGAGATAGGCGAGCGCAATCTTCGACGCATCCCGTTCATAGGAGAACATGCTTTCGCCGAAAAATGCGCCTTCCAAGGCGACACCATAAAGGCCGCCGACGAGGCGTTGCCCGTTCCAGACCTCTACCGTGTGACAATAGCCCTGCCGGAAGAGCTCGCGATAAAGCGAACGTATGCGGCCGTTGATCCAGGTGCTGTCGCGGCCTTCGCGCGCGCCCGCGCATCCGTCGATAATGCCTTCGTACTCTGTGTCTATACGCACCTTGAACGGTGTCGTGCGGATGGTGCGCTTCAACCTCTTGGGGATATGCACGCCGTCTAGAGGCAGCACGCCCCTGTTCTGCGGCTCGATCCAATGCAATGCCGGATCGTCGGCACTTTCGGCCATCGGGAAAATGCCGCACGCGTAGGCCTTCATCAGGACCTGCGGTGTAATCTCGATGAGGACGTCGTCACGCGACATCGATGTGATGCTTCCCCTTCACCCGTGCAATGTCACAACTGTAGCGCCCTTGTCTGCGAAAGGCGAGCCGGGCGGCGGGCATGAACGAGATCAGCCGTCAGGTAACAGATAGATCCCGTTCCCGCCGAGGTCCACCGCAGGCCGGTAGCCGGCTTCCGCCAGGTCCTCGAGGAGATCGTTCTGCCAGCTGCCGACGTTCGCCTCGAAAATGACGGCTTTGGGATAGAGCGACCGCGGGACGGACCGAAGGTAGGGAATGAGCACCTTGTCCTCGAAGCCTTCGACGTCGATCTTGATCGCGTCGACCTGGGTGAACCCGGCCTCCTCCACGAGATCAGCCAAGGTGCCAACTGGCACCTTCAGAATTGTCTTGCCGCCCCGTGACTGGCGGTCGAGCTGCAGCGAGGAACCTCCCATGTTGCTTTCCTCCAGCGCGAATTCCATCTCCCCCTTCACGTCCGCGACTGCGGAGCGGACGACCCGGATATTCGTCAGCCCATTTGCAGCCGCGTTGAATTGAAGGCGATCGAGAACGATTGCATTCGGATCCACGGCGAGAACACGCGCCCCGGGGCCGGCGTTCTTGGCAACGAACACGCTGTAGGCTCCGACGTTGCAGCCGATGTCGAGGAAAACGAACGAGGGGTGCAGCCGGGACCTCAGGAATGCGAGTTCGACGGGATCGAAGAATTGAGGCGTCACCATCAAACGCTTCTCACACGCGTTATTCCCGGCGTAGAGGCGCATGTTCTGCCCGATTACGACGAGGTCCAGAGGTTTGGTCCGCAACCTCTTGAACGCCGAACGCAGGAACGAGGCAATCCGCTTTCCGAACTTGGTCGGCTCCAGCCGCCGGCCGAGCGCGAGCAGCTGGCTCTCGATCGCCGTGGGTTGATAGACGCCGAACGGAGGCTCATTCTCGATCACGGCGTATCCTTGCCATCCGCAGTTGCTCACGACTTGCCGAGATACTTCTCCAGCCAATGGATGTCATACATTCCGTTGACCACATCGGGATGCCGGACCAGTTCGTGAAACAGCGGGATCGTCGTTTCGATGCCGTCGATGACGAATTCGGACAGCGCCCGTTTCAGCCGCATCATGCATTCGTTGCGGGTCTTGCCGTGCACGATGAGCTTGCCAATCAGGCTGTCGTAGTAGGGAGGGATGCGATAGCCCTGATAGGCTCCGCTATCGACGCGGACCCCGAGCCCTCCGGGCGGATGCCAATAGGTGATCTGACCCGGCGATGGACGGAAGGTCCGCGGGTTCTCCGCATTGATGCGGCATTCAATGGCATGTCCGGAAAACTGGATGTCTTCCTGGCGGAAAGACAGCCCCGCGCCGGATGCAACCCGGATCTGTTCGAGCACCAGATCGATACCCGTTATGGCTTCCGTGACCGGATGCTCGACCTGGATGCGCGTGTTCATTTCTATGAAATAGAACTCGCCGTCCTCGTAAAGGAACTCCACCGTGCCGGCGCCGCGATACTTAATCTCGCTCATGGCCCGGGCCACTGTCGTGCCGATCTTGGCGCGCGAAGCGGCGTTGATGGCAGGTGACGGTGCCTCCTCGAAGACTTTCTGGTGCCGCCGTTGCAGAGAGCAATCCCGTTCGCCGAGATGGACCGCATTGCCCTCACCATCACCGAAGACCTGAATCTCGATGTGGCGCGGCTTGGTGAGATATTTCTCGATGTAGACTTGATCGTTACCGAAGGCGGCCTTGGCTTCCGCGCGCGCCGTCGAAAATGCGACGGGCAGATCCTCGGCGGAATAGGCGACCTTCATGCCGCGTCCGCCGCCGCCGGCCGTCGCCTTGATGAGCACGGGAAACCCCATACCCTTTGCCACCCTCATCGCTTCCGCTTCGTTCGGCACGGCTCCGTCTGAACCTGGAACAACCGGAATGCCGAGCCGTTTCGCCGTCTCCTTCGCCTCGATCTTGTCGCCCATCATCCGGATGTGCTCCGATGTGGGGCCGATGAAAGTGATGTTGTGCTCTTCCAGGATCTCGGCGAACCGGGCGTTCTCCGACAGGAACCCGTAACCGGGATGGACCGCATCCGCGCCCGTGATCTCGCACGCCGCGAGAAGACGCGGAATATTGAGGTAACTGTCCGTCGAGGTCGGCGGCCCGATGCAGACGCTCTCGTCGGCGAGACGGACGTGCATCGCGTCGGCATCCGCCGTCGAATGAACCGCGACCGTGGCGATGCCGAGTTCCTTGCACGCCCGCTGGATGCGCAGCGCGATTTCACCACGGTTTGCAATCAGAACTTTATCGAACATTCTTCATCCGTCCGCGTTCCCGGCGCTGTCCGGCGGCGTTCAGCGCGCTGCGCCACGACCCGCCCGCAGGCTGGGACGGCGCGTTTCTCATTCGATGACAGCAAGGACCTCGCCGAACTCAACCGGCTGCCCGTTCTCGAAGTAGATTGCCGTTACCGTGCCGGAGCGCGGAGCGGGAATCTGGTTCATCGTCTTCATGGCTTCGATGATGAGCAGCGTGTCTCCCTGCTGAACCCGTGCGCCGACCTCGACGAACGGCGGCGCTGACGGCTCGGGCGAGCGGTAGGCCGTGCCGACCATGGGAGATTTGACCGCACCCGGGTGCTGTCCCGGATCGCTACCCGGGCCTGAAGCCGGAGTGGAAGAGCCGCCCAGGGGCGCCGCCACGGGCGCAGGTGCGGCCACCGCATGTGAGGCTGAAATCGTCAGCGATCGGGCGACACGGACCTTGAGCCCATCTTTTTCGATTTCGATCTCCGAGAGCCCCGTCTCGTTCAGAAGTTCAGCCAGATCGCGAATGATCTTCTGTTCGGGACTCTTTACCTCGGCCTTGTCTTTGCCCGTCATTTTCCGTCTCACCTTCTTGGGCCGCGGCGGTGCAGGCCGCGGCGCTGTCTTGGCCGATCTTGTCTTGCGTTTAGCCTTCACGCTGCCGGCTTCTTGTCGAGGATTGCGCGCACGGCTTCGAGCGCGAGTTCATAGCCCTTGGCGCCCAGGCCGCAGATGACACCCGTTGCGGCCAGGGACACGTAGGAGTGCTGCCGGAAGGCGTCGCGCCGGAAAATGTTCGACAGATGCACTTCGACAACGGGAAGTTCTGAGGCTTGCAGCGCATCGAGCAACGCAACCGACGTGTGCGTTAGCCCGGCCGCATTGATGATGATGGCCGAGGCCGTACTGCGCGCCTCCTGTATCCAGCCGATGAGTTCCCCTTCCGCGTTTGACTGCCGGAATTCGATCTGGAGACCCAGCGAGGCTGCGCGCGCCTTCGCCAATCGTTCGACGTCTGCCAGGGTGTCGCGGCCGTAGATCGCCGGTTCCCGCGCACCAAGCAGGTTCAGATTTGGACCGTTGAGGATGTAGACCGGTTTTGACATGAGACCGAAGTGGCGACGCTGGCGGGGCACGAGGCGAGATCCGGACCGGCTCTCAGGATCAAATTCCGTGCCCGTCCACATGCCCCGTACAACTTGTGCGGTCTAGCAGCTTTCACAAAGCCGCGAAAGGGCGGCACCGCCGCGCCGGCCCATGTTGCAGTGGGAAAATCGTCTTTCACGCCAGAACTTTGCGCGGTGGGGCTCGAATGCCGCTCAGAGCCCCGCTTGGTCGGGTCAGCAGTAGGCACAACCCGTCTTGCGCAGCGCGGCGATCTTCGTCGTCAGAATATCGAGAAGGTCGTCGGGCGCGCCGCCGATCGCTTCGTTGCCGACCAGGAAGTGCGGCGTGCCAGTGATGTTCATCTTCCGGGCCAGCGCTTCCACGCGGGCCAGTTCGGCTTTGACCGCCTCGCTATCCTTGTCGGCTTTCAGCTTTGCCACGTCGAGACCGAGTTTCCCTGCAGTTTCGAGTGCGAAGGCCTCCGTGACACGCCCTTTGCTCTCGATGAGCGCCTGGTGCAATTCCCAGTATTTTCCTTGCGCGCGGGCCGCCAACGCGACTTTGGCGGCTTCCTCCGAGTCCTTGCTCAGGATCGGAAGTTCCTTGAAGACCACCCGCACATTGCCGTCCTTTTCGATCAGCTCCCGGATGTTGTGGAATCCGCGCTTGCAGTACCCGCAGTTGTAATCGAAGAACTCGACGACGGTGATGTCGCCTTTCGGGTTGCCGGCCACGGGCGCGTCGGGATGCCTGTAGATCTCCTTGGCGTTTTCAGCGACGAGCTGCTTGGTCCGATCCGCTTCTTCCTTGGCCATCTTCTGTTCGAGCGCGCCTTGCACCTCGACCAGGACCTCCGGGTGCTTGAGCAGGTAGTCCTTCACCACCTGCTCGATTCCGCGCTTTTGCGCGTCCGTGAACTCGGAGGGATCGGCAGCGACCTTTTCCGGGCGCATCGGCCCGGAAACCAGGAATGCGGCCGACAAGAGAAGGGACGCCAAGATCGCCGCCACTACGAGCCGGGACGGGCGTCCGGTGGGGTCGTCGGGTCGGGTCTCGGAAGCGTCGGCCATTTGGGTTCTGCTCTGTGAGAGGTGAAAACGAAACCGTTATCAGGTTTGCGGCTTGTAATTCAGGATGTCGTCAGCCTTGACCCATTCGGGGCTGCCCGGCTTCAGAGCGGCCTGCGCGCGGCGCGCGAATTCCTGGGCCTGCTTCAGGGCACCGAAATAGAACAAACCTTGCGCGCGCGCCAGCTCTGCCTGCGGGATGAGCCCTTTGTCGTAATAGGCCTGCCCCAGCATGTTGTAAGCCATGGCGTTCTCGCCTTCGCGCGTGATGGCTTTGCGCAGTATGGTGATGGCTTCGTCGAGGTACTGGGGCTGTTTGGATTGGATCATGCCCTGGGCGAGCTGCACGGCGATGAGCGGGGCGTCGCCGCCGCGAAGCTGGAGGGCCTTTCGTAGCAGCGGGATCGACTCCTGGAAGCGGCCGCTCTTCTGCAGAAAATCAGCCTTCACCTCATAGAAATATGGGTTCTGCGGATCGGATTTGATCAACTGGTCGGCCTGCGCCAGCGCCCCGTCGAGACCGCCCGAGCCCACCATGCGGAACCGTGCCACCGTTCGGGCATAGCGCGCCGGCGCGCTTTGATCCGTGCTCGGATAGCGGTTCATCACGGTCTGAGGATTCTCGATGTAGCCCGACAGCTTCGCGCGCATCATGTCGTGCCGGAGTTGCAGCGCCGGCGGATCGGTGGCCCCGTAGTAGGGGCTGCTTTCGACGAGCTTGCGAAGGCGGGCCAACCGGTCCGAGGCGACGGGGTGGGTCCGCGCGAAGGGATCACGATTCTGGTCGGAGAAGAGTTCCTGGCCGGCGAAGCGCTCGAATGTCGTCAGCATCCCTTTGCCCGATTGGCTGGTGCTGTTGAGATAGGTGAGGCCGGCCTGATCTGCCGCCGACTCCTGCGACCGGCGTTCGGCCGTCAGGCCGCGCATGATGACTTCGTTGCCGCCGGAAAGAACGCTCTGACCGGCGCCACCCAGATCACGTCCGCTGTCACCGCCGGCGACGCCGCCTGCAACCATCAGGCCGATACCGAGGATCTGGGCGATGAGCGCCCGTGTCTGGTCCTGCGCAATACGCGCTCGCAACGCTGCCATGTGGCCGCCCGCGATGTGTCCCGCCTCATGGGCCAGGACGCCGATCACCTCATTGGGTGTTTGCGCCTGCATAAGAGCGCCTGTGTGAATGTACACGCTGCGCCCGTCCACGACGAAGGCATTGAAATTCTCGTTATTGACGATTCGGACCGCTACCCGTCCGCTGCCGAGGCCGGCGGCTTTGAAGATCGGCCGCGCGTAATCGTTGAGCAGATCTTCGATTTCGGTATCGCGGATCAGCGGCAGCCCCTGAGCTGCCGCAGGCATCGGCGCAAGCACGGCAATAAGGGGCGCGAGCGCGATGCCAACGCTCACGCTGCTGCGCAGACGGTGCCACGCCGCGGTGGAAGCGCGCTGGAAATACACAAAGGCCTCGCTCATCCCCATCCGATCGCCCAGAAATGAGCCAAAATATCGGCGGACGTGCCCTCAGCAGAGGTCGCCAGGGTCCAGCCCCTGGTCTCCGGAAGGCTCACCGCCCCTGCAACAACATAGGGGGAGACGGCACATGCCGTCTCCCCCGAACACGCGACGATGTCAGCCGCGGCCGCTGTTGGCCCCGAGCGACACGAAGCGCGGCCCGATATCGACGTGGATATGGCTCATGTCGCGGTAGGTCATCGTTCCACCGGAGTGATGGTTCTTCACCAGCCAGTTGACGATCGCGCCCTTGCGGCTGCCGG
>JBLMYE010000374.1:0-2760 GCA_050258115.1 Deltaproteobacteria bacterium
TGGTGATGGGCATGGCCAATCTCGCCATGGCGACCGGCAACCTCGGCCGGCCCGGCGTCGGCGTCAATCCGCTGCGCGGCCAGAACAACGTGCAGGGGTCCTGCGACATGGGCTCTTTCCCCCACGAGCTGCCGGGTTACCGGCACGTTTCGGAGACGGCGACGCGCCAGATCTTCGAAAAAGCGTGGGAGTGCACGCTCGATCCCGAACCCGGTCTGCGCATCACGAACATGCTGGATGCCGCCGTCGACGGATCTTTCAAGGCGCTTTACATCCAGGGCGAGGACATTCTCCAGTCCGACCCGGACACGCATCATGTTTCGGCGGGTCTCGCCGCGATGGAATGCGTCGTCATCCAGGACCTGTTCCTCAACGAGACGGCGAACTATGCGCATGTCTTCCTTCCGGGCTGCAGCTTCCTGGAGAAGGACGGGACCTTCACCAACGCCGAGCGCCGCATTCAGCGCGTCACCAAAGTCATGACGCCGAAGAGCGGCTATGCGGACTGGGAAGTCACGCAGCTCATCGCAAAGGAACTCGGCTTGCGTTGGAACTACGCGCATCCTTCCGAGATCATGGATGAGATTGCGCGCCTGACGCCGACGTTCGCCGGCGTGTCGTTCGAGAAGCTCGCCGAACTCGGCTCGATCCAGTGGCCCTGCAACGAGGCGCATCCGGAAGGCTATCCGGTCATGCACATCGAAGAGTTCACCCGCGGGCGGGGCAAGTTCATGATGACGGAGTACGTGCCAACCGACGAGCGGACCGGGTCGCGCTTCCCGCTCATCCTGACGACGGGCCGCATCCTGTCGCAGTACAATGTCGGAGCGCAGACGCGGCGCACGGAGAACGTCAACTGGCACCCGGAAGACCGTCTTGAAATCCATCCGCACGATGCCGAGCAGCGCGGCGTGAAGGACGGCGACTGGGTGACGGTGCGCAGCCGGGCTGGTGAAACGGCATTGCGGGCGCTCATCACCGACCGCGTGGCGCCGGGAGTGGTCTACACCACGTTCCACCATCCGCTGACGCAGGCGAACGTCATCACCACGGACTTCTCGGACTGGGCCACGAATTGCCCCGAGTACAAGGTCACCGCCGTGCAGGTCTCGCCGTCCAACGGTCCGACGGACTATCAGAAGAAGTACATGGACTTCGCCGACCAGAGCCGCCGTATCGTGACGGCCGAGGCCGCGGAGTGAGCAACGTGACGGAACCGCTGGCGAAGCTGCCGTGTGCGAAGGTCCGGGCCGGTGCCGCGGAACCGTCGTCGCGGGTGCTGCCTGTGGAGACGCCCGTGGCGCTCGTCTATGACGGTTCCACGCACGCCGTCATGATGGCGACGCCGCGGGATCTGGAGGATTTCGCGGTCGGCTTCAGCCTGTCGGAAGGGCAGATCGAAAGCGCTTCCGAGATCGCGGAACTCAATCTCGTGGAGCAGGACCTGGGCATCGAACTCAGGATGTGGATGCAGCCGGGGGCGGGACAGCGTCTCGCCGCGCGGCGGCGCGCCACCCTCGGTCCCACGGGATGCGGACTATGCGGCGTTGAGAGCCTGGAAAAGGCGATGCCGGCGCTGAAGCCCGTTTCGTCCTCTTTGAAGGTGTCGGCGGTCGAAATCGAAGCTGCCGTGGCGTCTCTTGCGCCCGCGCAACTCCTCAACGCGGAGGCGCGCGCGCTGCATGCCGCCGGGTTTTGGACGCTCGCGCAGGGTCTCGTGATGGTGCGGGAAGACGTCGGGCGGCACAACGCGCTCGATAAGCTGGCGGGTGGTCTGGCGCGCGCCGGCGTCAGTGCTTCCGGCGGCATCCTGGTGATGACGAGCCGTATTTCGATCGAACTCGTTCAGAAGGCGGCGGTGATGGGGGCTCCGGTTCTGGTGGCCGTCTCGGCGCCGACCTCACTGGCCGTTCGCATGGCCGACGAGGCCGGGATCACGCTCGTCGGCATCGCGCGCGACGACAGTTTCGAAATCTTCACGCATCCGGAGCGGGTCGCCGTCGACGACGGACCCCGCTCCCGGACGTTCAGTTTTTGCGGCAAGGTGATGACCCATGCAGTCTTCTGACAAGCTCGTAATGATGGCCAATCAGATTGCCCGCAATCTCATGGTCCACGGCGACGATGAAGCGGCTTCTCTGACGGCCGACCATATGCGCAAGTTCTGGGAGCCGCGCATGAGAGTGCAGATCCTCGAACGCCTGGAGGCTGGCGGAGCGGGGCTCTCACCGGTCGCGCGCCGTGCTGTGGAACAGATAGCGCCGGCCACGCTCGCGCGCTAAGCCCCCGACACGTCCACTCGAACAGTCCGCAATCTCCTCGATCAAGCGATCGCTTGTGATGGCGCGCCCTAGGCTTCGGCCGGCGGTGCGATGGGCGGTAGCCGAGCTTCAGGTACGAAACCATACCGTCGATTTTTGAACGAGTTTCGGACAGCCAAGCCTCTTCGCTCAAGCCTCCGAAATCCCTATTCTCAAAGCGATCGCTGAACGCCTTCAAAATTTCGTCGAGAGCAGCGTCATATGCTGGGTGACCACCGTTGTGTAATGGCAAACCCAGTCGGTCCAGAACCTGCTCTCGGGTAGCAATTGCAGATCCGCTCTGCGTCAAGTTCGCATTATGAGTCGGATTTAGCGAGGGCAGCAGAAGCCCGTTACTTGCAAAGTTTCGAGGATCCCAACCGATAGCCTGAAAAAGATCGCCATACTTCTTGAACACGGTCTCCGGGATTACGTGATGCCCGATGAAGCTGACGCCGGT
>JBLMYE010000375.1:0-3223 GCA_050258115.1 Deltaproteobacteria bacterium
AGGCGCCCCTGCTGGTCGACCACGCCAACGGCCGGAGTGTCGCCTCGCATCAGAATCTTTATTATCGGATCCAGAGCGCTATCCTCTGAAACGGTCGGTACGTCCTTGGCCATGATGTCGAGCACGGGCGTACTTCCTCCCGTGGTGGACAAGGCTGCGATCAGCGCCTCTCGTGTCAGCACGCCCCGGAGGGCCCCCGGTCCATCGACGACAGGGAATTCCTGCTGTGACGTCCTCAGCAGCAGCGCTGCGGCGGCATCCACGTCGGCGTTTGTCGGCAAAACCTCGAAACTCTGGATCATCGCGTCGCGAACGATGTGGCCGCGCGCGTGGTCCTTCATCTCCACGAAGTTCGCCTCGCCGGAGGCCGCGAGAAAGATGAAAATGGCAACCAGGATGAGGAACGGATTCCCGAGCAGCCCCACCACACCAAAAAGAACGGCCAGCGCCTGTCCGAATGTCGCTGCCATGCGAGTGGCCCGGGTGTAGCCAACTTTCAACGTCAGGATGGCCCGCAGGACCCGGCCACCATCCATCGGAAACGCCGGGATCAGATTGAACACAACTAAAACAAGGTTTGCGATTGCGATCTGCTCGAGAAGACCGGGCTTTGGTGCTTCGATCTGCGCAAACTTTTCCAGATCGAGCTGGTCGCCGAGGAGCAAAATCAAGATCGTCGCAATCACCAGATTGACGGCGGGACCTGCAAGAGCCACGAGGATCTCCTCCCGCGGCTTCTCCGGCAAGCGTTCCATCGAAGCCACCCCTCCGATCGGAAGCAGGGTACCATCGGGCGTCGCGATTCCGAATCTTCGGGCCACCAGGATGTGGCCGAACTCGTGAAGCACGACACAGGCAAAGAGGACGATGACGAAAGCGATGCCAGTCAGGGCGCTCCAGGCACCGCCATCCATGAAGTGGACCGCGCCGATCCAGATCAACAGAAGAAAGAACGTCGGATGAACCCGAACTGCGGTCCCCGCGACATCGAACAGCTTCATCGAACTGTTTGCGAACATCCGCAAAATCTGCGCGCCGAGTGATGGCTTGGTCAATAGACGATTCGGCCGGAGGATTGGTTACCGGCTTGAGATCAAGGCCACGTGGTGCATTTGACCGATCTGCCAAGTGTTCCGATGTCCCTTGGCTAGCCGGCTACACCTATGGCCAATTGACCGTAGTCAATGCTTTCCCGGGGAACCGCTGGAGAATGTCCAAATCCAACGTATCGTCAGTGAACGTGATGGAGTGTGCCATGAAAGTCAGAGACGCGATGCACAAGAAAGTGGAATGGGCGCAGCCAACTGAAACCGTACAGAACCTGGCGAGAAGGATGCGCGAATTCGACATTGGAGCAATTCCTGTAGGCGAAAATGATCGGCTGGTTGGCATTGTAACGGATCGCGATATTGCCGTTCGCGCAGTTGCAGATGGACGCGATTCTTCCAAGCTGACCGCACGGGACGTAATGACAAAGGGAGTTATCTACTGCCGAGACGATGAGGATCTTGAAGATGCCGTTCGCATTATGGAGCAAAAGCAGATTCGGCGCCTGCCGGTGATCGATGACAAGAAGCGGATGGTGGGCATGCTGAGCCTCGGCGACATCTCACATGCCGCCTCCCGGCAACTGACCGGTGAAGTGGTAGCCGCCGTATCGGAGCATCATTGAGGGCATTCTGTCATGACTTGGCCCGGTGGCGAATGCCACCGGGAGCAGGCCCCGCGTAGAATAGCCGCTATGACCCGTCCCAATAGCAAGGTGTCAGATCGTTGATAGCTGAAATCCTGGATCAATGAAATCATCGCGACGTTTAATGCGCGCGAGGAACGGACTGTCTGCCATGCAGAGCCTGACCAACCAAGCTGTCGCATCCAAACTGCGCGAGATGGCCGAAGCGCTCGACTTGCAGGAGGCCGATGGATTTCGTGTCCGGGCGTACGTTCGCGCTGCCGATACGATCGATCAGCTGGTGAAGCCCATTGAGGAGATCTTCGCGGACGGAGGTATTGAGGCTCTGGATGCCTTGCCCGGGATCGGCCGCGGCATAGCCTCTGCGATCAAAGAAATGCTGGTCACTGGGCGCTGGAGTCAACTCGAGCGTCTGAAAGGCGAGCTCGAACCTGAACTGCTCTTTCAGACGCTACCCGGTGTCGGTCCTGAACTGGCAGCCAAGATCCACGACATTCTCGATGTCGACACGCTTGAAGCTCTGGAGGTCGCAGCCCACGATGGGCGTCTCGAAACGGTTCCCGGCGTCGGTCCGCGTCGAGCTACGGCCATCCGGATTGCACTCAACGAACGCCTCGGGCGTCGCCGCGTGCGACAGGCGGCTATCGAGCCGGATCACCATCATGCTGCGCCGGTCGCCATGCTGCTCGATGTCGACCGCGAATATCGCGCGAAGTCGGACGCGGGAACACTGCGCAAAATCGCTCCGAAGCGTTTCAATCCGACAGCGGAGCCGTGGTTACCGGTCCTGCACACACCCGCCGCGGCGACTGGGAGTTCACCGCTCTGTTTTCCAACACCAAGACGGCGCACGATCTGGGTAAGACAAGCGACTGGGTTGTTCTTTACCACCACGGGAAAGGAGAGCCGGAGCAGCAGTGCACGATCGTGACGGAACGATCGGGCCCTTGCTCGGGTCAGCGTGTCATCAGAGGACGCGAGTTGGACTGCGCCCTGCATTATGGCCAACTGAATTCGGCCAGCTCTCCAGTCCGGCCGCTCTGAGGTGAGCGCGCCGTCATGACGATCCATAACTCTGACATTGCAAAGATGTTCAACACGCTCGCGGATCTCCTCGAAATTGAGGGCGCCAATCCGTTTCGCATTCGTGCCTATCGCCGTGCCGCAGAGGTTATCGAGGATCTTCCAAAGAATGCAGCGGACATGCTTCGCGCCGGCGCTGACTTCGAGGAACTGCCTAGCATAGGCGAAGATCTCGCAGGCAAGATGCGGGAGATCATAGAGACTGGGCATCTCAAAGCGCTAGCGGAGGTGGAGGCACGAACGCCGTCGACGCTCACGGCGCTCACGTCGGTTCCCGGTCTTGGTCCAAAGCGCATCCACACCCTTTATGAAAAACTCGGGATTAAGACGCTTGATGGACTGTCACGCGCCGCAGCAGCACACAAGATCCAGACGCTTAGGGGTTTCAGCGAGAAGCTCGAGACGAAGATCAGTAATGCGCTGAAAAAGTTGCGTAGTACCGAAACC
>JBLMYE010000376.1:0-2646 GCA_050258115.1 Deltaproteobacteria bacterium
TCACTGGTCACTTACACTCACGCCGCACCTGGAGCGACGGTCAGGAGAAGCGATGTTCGGCTACCAGCAGAAGCTGAAAAAGGACCTGTCGCGGTGGCGGGCGGCCGGCTTCATCGACGAGGCCGCGGAGCGCGCGATCCGAACCGATATTGCCAGCCGCAGTTATGGGATCGGCGTGCCGGGCGTCCTGGCGATCCTGGCGGCGGTCCTCATCGGCTTCGCCGTAATGAGTTTCGTAGCCGCCAACTGGCAGGACATCCCCCGCCTCGTGCGCTTGGCACTGCTAACGAGTCTACTCTGGGCGATGTTCGCGCTGGCGGCCGCCCTGTTCCAGCGGGGGCTCTACTCTTTCGGGCACGCGGCCGTTCTAGCAGGATGCGCCGTTTTCGGCGCCGACCTCATGCTCGTTTCCCAGATGTATCACATGGACGGCAACGCTCCGGACATCGTGTGGCTGTGGGCTGCCGGAACCTTTGCCGCTGGTTTGCTGGTGCGCTCCAATCCGGCGCTGGCTTTCGCAATGGTCCTGTTTTCCATCTGGGGCATCTGGGAAACAGGGCAACGCGAGGAACTCCACTGGCCCTACCTCATCCCCTGGGCTGCCGTATCGGCGGCTTTCGTCTGGCAGCGCTGGGAACCGGGTCTGCATCTTTCGGGGCTGGCGTTGAGCGGATTCATCATCACATACGGCTACTTCCACCATGCGAGCGGCGGGCATGAAATGGTCGTGCTGACGGGCGTCGTGATCGGTGCGGTCTCGGCGCTGGGCCTCGCACGGCTGCCGTCGCTGGAAACGGTGTGGAAGGGTGGGATCGATTATGCCCTCATCATCTCATTCGCGGGCCTCTTTGCCCTGCAGTTTATAAAGTCGCCCTCTCTGTCGGCTTTCATCGTTCTGTCGGCCTTGGCACTGCTGGTGTCTCTGGGCGCGATCTGGTGGGGACTTGTCTCAGGAGAGCGGCGCGCGCTGTGGCTCGGCTACCTCGGCTTCTCGATCGAGATACTGGGCATCTACGGCAAGACCGTCGGCACGCTGCTGGGATCGTCCGTGTTCTTTCTCACGGCGGGATTTATCGTGGCGGGGCTTGCCTATTTCGCCTACCGCCTGCATGCGCGGGGTGAGGCGCGCGGGGTTGCATCATGACTGTTCCACGATTTGCCGTGCCCGCACTGGCAGCCGCCGCGCTGCTGCAAACTCTCGTAATCGGATGGACCGTGTGGGATCGCGCGCGGTTGATTTCCAGCGGGCACGAGATCCGAGCCGCGGTCGTGCCTGTCGATCCCCGCGATGTCTTTCGCGGCGACTTCGTGGTGCTGGGCTACGGGTTCAGCGGACGCAACGACATCGCTTTGCCGCCGGGTTCGCGTGAGGGAGATAGCGTCTACGTCCTCCTGAAAAGACAAGGCCCCACGGAATGGACGCTGTCCTCCGTGTCAGCCCTTAAGCCCGAAACGGCGACGCAGGACGAGATCGCCGTGAAGGCGATCGTCGATGGCGTGCGCGCAAGCCGGTCGGAGGGTGGCGCGACGGTCGGGGGCCTGAGGTACGGCATCGAGCGCTTCTATGTGCCGGAGGGCGAAGGGCGCGCGATCGAAACTCTGGTGCGCGATCAGCGGGTCGTTGCCGTACTCGCCGTCGGGACCGACGGGCGGATGGCGCTCAAGAGCCTCGAGGCGGACGGCAAAGCTATCGCGCAGGAACCGCCGTTGTGACCACGACGCCGCATCTTCTGGCGGGGGAGGGGCCTGGCTGCTAGAGACGCCTCCCTACGAGGCCGGCGCGCGGGCGCGTGGCCTTCTATCGGAAGGAGCTTTACGTCCATGCAGATCGTTCGCCACGAAGCCAATGCCGTTTATGCAAAAGCCGTCGAAGCCAACGGCTTCGTATTTACCGCCGGAATCGTTCCTTCCAAGCTCGACGCTGACGCCAAGGCGCAGGCCGCCGAGGTGCTTGCCGAAATCGATCGGTTGCTTGCCCTTGCCGGGACATCGCGGTCGAAGGTGGTGTTCGCCAACCTGTGGCTCGCTGATGTGCGTCACCGCGAAGCCGTGAACGAGGCCTGGTCGGTCTGGATGGGCGGTCGGGACGCGCCGGCTCGCGCGACGGTGGAAGCCAAGCTCGTCGACCCCCGCATGCTGGTTGAAATCGGTGTGATCGCGGTGAAGTGACCGGCTCAGGCTCGCGTCGCCGGAGTTGACATGCAACCCGTGTTGCCGGTTTGCAGCGGCGCGGCCATTTCTCGAAATACTGACGCGGGGGGCTCGAAGCCGCGCGATGAATCTGTCACGGTCTGTTGTGAAACTCGACATTTCCACCCTTTTCCGACAGGTGGCTTAACATGCTGAAAATAATGACGGTTCTGGCTTCTGCCTGTGGAATTCTGATGTCTGCCGGCCTTCCGGCAATGGCGGACGACAACGGAATGGCCGGCGCGATCCATGATCTCCGCCGGGAAGGCGGCAAGCTCTGCCAAGTCGATCACTGGCACTATGGCAGCGGGACCGGAGCCACCAAAAAGCTCGCCATGGCCGATGCGGTCGGCTCCTGGCAGAACTTCACGGCTTTGGAATACGGGTCCGATTGGGCGCGTTTCCAGAGAGCCGCCAGTAAGAGTGTCTCTTGCTCCAAGGAAGGAAGCGGCGGTG
>JBLMYE010000377.1:0-3594 GCA_050258115.1 Deltaproteobacteria bacterium
CATGGGGTCGGCCGCCTGTCATCACCTGGCGCGACGCGGCCGGAGCGTGCTCGGGCTCGAGCATTACGACGTGCCCAACGCGATGGGCTCGTCGCACGGCGTCAACCGCATCATCCGTCTCGCCTATTTCGAACACCCGAGCTACGTGCCGCTCCTGCGCCGCGCCTACGAACTCTGGCGCCAGTTGGAGCAGCGCGCCGGCGAGCAACTCCTTTACATCACCGGTTCGATGGACATAGGCCCGCGTGGGTCCGCTGTCCTCGCCGGGTCGCTCGCCAGCTGCCGCGAACACGATCTTCCCCACAAAGTACTGAACGCCGCCGAGATCATGCGCCGGTACCCGGGCTACCGGCTACCAAACGATTACGAGGCCGTCTTCCAGGGCGACGGCGGCTTCGTCGCGTCCGAGCGCGCCATCATCGCAGCCGCCGGTCTCGCCATGAACGAAGGGGCCGTCATCCGCGCCCGGGAGCCGCTCCTCGACTATGCGCCGCTTCCCGGCGGCGGGGTTCGCGTTCGGACGGCGAAAGGTATCTATGAAGCAGGCCGGCTCGTCCTCTCATCGGGAGCATGGATCGGAGAGCACGTCGCCTCGCTTGCAAAAACGGCCGTTCCAGAACGGCAGGTTCTAGGCTGGTTCCAGCCGCGGCAGCCGGAGCACTTCCGGCTGGGAGCATTCCCCGTCTCAAACCTGAAATGCGATCTCGGTCACTTCTACCAGTTCCCCGTCTGGCACGTCCCCGGCTTCAAGATCGGCCTCTACCATCACCTCAACGAAACCGGGGCCGCCGACGCCTTATCGCGCGAACCCACTCCCGCCGACGAAGCGATCCTGCGCGAGGGCCTTGCGCGCTTCTTCCCCGGCGCCAACGGCGATCTGCTGGCCGCGCGGGCCTGTCTCTTCACAAACACGCCCGACGAGCATTTCATCATCGATACGCTGCCCGGTTTTCCCGAGGTCGTCGTCGCCTCACCCTGCTCGGGTCACGGCTACAAATTCGCAAGCATCATGGGCGAGATCCTTGCCGATCTCGCAACCGGTCGAACGCCGTCTTTCGATCTGAAGCTCTTTTCGATGAACCGGTTCGCAAGCGCCTGAATCTAGCCCGTCAGCGCCTTGATCTTTGCCCGAATGTCGTCGATCGAACATGGCTTCGTGAGCGTCTCGACATGCCCTGAAAGTTCCGACTTGCCTCGATGGAGTTGTTCGGGAAACCCGCTCATTATAAGGATTTTGAGCCCTGGCTGCTTCGCCGCGAGCGATTTGGCGAGCGTGATGCCGTCGATACCGGGCATATGAACATCCGTCACCAGAATGTCGAACGGGCCGCTGGTCTCGGCCCGTCCCAGTGCCTCCTGACCGTCCTGCGCGATGAACACCGTGTGGCCGCTGGCCGCCAGTACCCGCTCGAAGAGATCGCGCACCATCGCATCGTCATCGGACAAAAGGATGCGCGCCATTATCTCCCCCTATGAAATCAGGGTTTTGCGGGCGTCTGTCAGTGCTTCGTGATGCGCCCCACGAACGGCAATTCCCGGTAGCGATGCGCGACGTCCATACCGTACCCCACAACGAACTCGTCAGGACACTCGAAGGCTGCATAATCGGCTTCCACGTCGACCGCCCGCGGAACCTGCTTCTCCAAGAGTACGCATGTCCTGATCGCGGTGGCACCTCGTGCCGAGAGAAGGTCTTTGGCAAATGCCAAGGTCCGCCCACTGTCGAGAACATCGTCAATGATCAGTACGTTCCGCCCCTCGACGCTAAGATCGAGATCGCGCAGGATCTCCACCCGTCCCGAAGACGTCTTGCTCTTCTTGTAGCTGGAAAGAGTGAGGAAATCGACCTCCGGCGACAGGCCGGCCCGGTGCAAGGCCCGGATCAGGTCGGCGGCGAAGACGAAGCTGCCCTTCAAAATCGCCACGACGAGGAGATTGCGCAGCCCCGCCGATTTGACCTCCTGCGCAAGGTCCTCCAGGCGCCGGGCGATTTCTTCGTCCGAATAGACGACTTCCACGCCGCTATCGCCGCTCGTAGTGGCCTCCACAGTCATTCCCGGCCCTTTCCGTTGCTTAACATTCTGATTCAACTATGAAGGTATCGGGTCGCCGGCCGCAACGCCGATGCGTCCCGGCGGTGAATGGCGATCGTATCGAATGCACACGACGCCGCCACAATCCTGACCGATGGATGCTGTGGGGGCCTTGGCGGCAGAGGCGGCCGCCTGCACCCGGACTCTTTGGATCTATAACGAATCTGGCGGGAAACTGATACGTGATCCGGCTCACGAACGTCGCGCTCAATTACGATCGCGGGCCCGATGTGCTCTCGGACGTGAACATCGACCTGAAGCCAGGGTCGTTCCACTTCCTCCACGGGGCCTCGGGTGCCGGAAAATCGTCGCTGCTGCGCCTTTTGTTCATGTCTATTCACCCGACTCGCGGCCGCATTGAGATGTTCGGCGAGGACATCAGCAACGTCGCCCCCGCGAAACGCGCGCAATTGCGGCGCCGCATCGGAATCGTGTTTCAGGATTTCCGTCTGCTCGACCATCTGACGACGTGGGAAAACGTGGCCTTGCCCCTGCGGGTCGTCGGCAAGCGGGTAGACGATTACCGCGAGGATGTGACAGACCTGTTGCAATGGGTCGGGCTCGGTGATCGGATGCACGCCTACCCCTCCGTCCTGTCGGGCGGCGAAAAGCAGCGCGCCGCCATCGCGCGCGCCGTCATAGGAAAGCCCGAAGTCCTCCTCGCCGACGAGCCGACCGGCAACGTCGACCCGCAGATGGCCCGCCGGCTCCTTCGTCTCTTCATCGAACTCAATCGCCTCGGCACGTCAGTCGTCATCGCGACCCACGATCATCAGCTCATGCGGCAATTCAAGGCGCCGCGCATGGAACTTCATAACGGCCATGTCCGGATCATATGAGAAGAACCCCGGGCGCATGCCGCACGGCACGTATCCGGTGGACCCGTATTACGAAGACGAGCCCGCCACGGCCCCGAGTCCTCAGGGGGCGCGAACCTATTCGGCGACCATCGAGGATCACGGCTACCCGATCCATCCGGAACCTTCCCTATCGCGGCTCGAATCCGAGCGTCGTATCGATCCCGCGGAGCCCGTCCGGCGCGGCAAGGCACAGGCCAATGCGCCGATCGTGCCTGCCGGTTCCGTCACCGGCCGCTCACTGACCCTCGTCATTTCCATAATGTGCTTCCTCGCCTGCCTCACCGCCGGCGCCGTCTACATGATCAAGGAGTCGGCCGACGCCTGGCTGAAGGACCTCGCCAGCGAAGTGACGGTGCAGGTCTCGCCGCGCGAAGGCAGCGACATCGAAAAGACCCTGCGCGATGTCTCCGCCCTGCTGACGGAGACGGCCGGAGTGACCAGCGCACGCGTTCTGCCTCTGGAAGATTCGACGGCCTTGCTGGAACCCTGGCTGGGCAAGTCCGACGCGTTGAAGGCGCTGCCTGTTCCCCGCCTGATTGCTGTCGGCGTCGACAGGGACGCCGCTCCTGATCTCGCTGCCGTCGGCCGCTCTATTTCGGAGAAATTCGAAGGCGTCACCCTCGACGATCACCGTCAATGGC
>JBLMYE010000378.1:0-5004 GCA_050258115.1 Deltaproteobacteria bacterium
ATGGCGGACCGGTAAAGCTTACGGTCGGCCTGGGCGCGCGGACCCTGGACGGCCGGACCCTTGGACCGGTTGAGCAGGCGGAACTGGATGCCTGCGGCGTCCGCCACGCGGCCCATGAGGCCGTCGAGCGCATCGACCTCCCGGACAAGATGGCCCTTGCCCAGGCCTCCAATCGCCGGATTGCACGACATCTCACCGATCGTCGTCTGCCGATGGGTCACGAGGATCGTGCGCGCGCCCATGCGCGCCGCGGCGGCCGCTGCTTCGGTGCCCGCATGCCCGCCGCCCACGACGAGCACATCGCAGGTGTCGATATTAGCGAAGGTGGGGTTGACAGATGCCATGAGAGTTCTTCTAGCCGAATTCCTTCAGAGGAAAAGCGCTCCAGCAGCGCTAACCGATTCCAATAGCGCCAGGAATCCGTTTCACGTGAAACCGCCCCGCGAATCAACCCGGAGGTCGCTGCCGCGCTGATGGCGATGTTTCACGTGAATCAACGCCTCTGACCAGGACCGTCACTTCCCGATGCAGAAGCGTCCGAAGATCTGATCCAGAACATCTTCCACGTCGATGCGGCCGGTCAGCCTCCCCAGGGCGTGGGCCGCACATCGCAGGTCTTCCGCACGCAATTCCGTTTCATAGGGACTTCCGTCCAGAAAGACCCGGAGATGGCGTTGGGCCTCAGAGCAATGCGCCCGCTGCCGGGCATTGGTGAGTGCCGCCGGGTGGCCACGGTCCGCCAGCCGATCCTCGGCAATCGCCGCTACGCGGGCGGTGAGGTCGTCCAGGCCCTGCCCGGTCAATGCCGACACCATAACACTGTCGTCTGGAAGGGCCGGCGGCGTTCCGGTCCGGATCAGGTCCGACTTGTTGCGGACCATCAGAACCCGGTCACTCAAGGCCAGAAGATCGGGCGGGAGATGGACCTCCGGCGAGGTCGGATCGACCAGCCAAAGAATGAGATCGGCCTCCCGGGCGGTTTCAAGAGTTCGGCGGATGCCCTCCTGCTCGACGCGCAACTGCGTCTGGCGAATGCCGGCGGTGTCGGAAAGAATGACGGGATACCCTTTCAGATCGAGCCGAACTTCGATCACATCCCTGGTCGTGCCTGCTTCATCCGACACGATCGCCGCGGGCCTGCGCGCCAGGGCGTTGAGAAGGCTGGATTTTCCGACATTGGGTGGACCGGCCAGAACCACGCGGAAGCCGTCGCGAAGAATCTCTCCTCTGTTCGCGTTTTCCAGTTCGTTTCGCATCGCGGATTCCAGACTTTCGACCATCGCCGAGGCGGCGGTGAAACTCCGGTCTCCAACGTCGGCTTCGTCGGAAAAGTCGATGGCGGCTTCGACGAGGGCCAGGGCATCGACCAAAGTCGCGCGCCAGCCTTCGACGAGTGCCGACAGGCCACCGGTGGCCTGCCGCAGCGCCTGGCTCCGCTGCACCTCCGTCTGAGCGTCGAGGAGATCGGCAAGGCCTTCGACCTCCGCCAGATCGATCTTGCCATTGTCGAATGCGCGACGGGCGAACTCCCCGGGTTCTGCCAGTCGGAAGCCGCGGATCTGGCCCAGGGCGTCGAGCATGGCGTTTACGACGGCCCGGCCCCCATGCACCATGAGCTCGACGGCGTCCTCGCCGGTGAAGCTGCGTGGCGCGGGAAACCAGAGAATCAGACCCCGATCCAGGGGCCGGCTGTCGACCGGGTGGATGAAGGTGCGTGCCGACGCGACGCGTGGCTTCGGGCGGGGCCGGGCCATGAGGGTCAAGACCTGTTCGGCGCTCGGTCCGGAGACCCTCACAACGGCAACACCCGCCCGGCCGGGGGCGGTGGACAGCGCGTAGATGGTCGAGGCTTCATAGCCGGATGGCATTGGTTTCACTCAGAGGTCGCGCTGCGCCTCCTAGCATAGTCCTAACGGCGCAGACGATGTTTGCCCCGAAGGCAGCAGACAGTCGAGGAGCCCCGCTGCGGGCGCCTGGATGTTCAGCGTCGGGCGTTGCCCGCTGCGTGCGAATGTAGTTAACCAGTTCGCAAATCAGAAAATAGGAGGCGTTTTGGTCATCTAAACGGGAGCAGCTATTACCGCGTATTGATTTTTGTCATTTAAGCAGCTGAGGCGCTGGTGGAATACTTTCCAAGCCAATAGGTAAGCAGCAGACACCAGCTTGCGAAGAAGAAACGGCGCGGCAAGTATACGGAGTTCAGAGCATGACAGCGTTGAGTACGGGTGTTCGCTATCTCTATGTGCCATTCATGATGTTCGGGCTTATCGGCGCGGGCTACTTCGTGGTGGCAAACGGGCATTCATATCTCTGGTTGGCGGTCATCCTTCTGACGGCGATCGCCACGGCGTTTGCGGCGGAAAAGATTTCGCCATGGCATGCAGAGTGGAACGAACCGCACGGCGACGAGGCCGCCAACGTCTGGCATTGGCTGGTCTACGAGATGTCTGCAATCTACGGCGTCTTTCTCATTCCGACGATCACATGGCTGTTCCCCTTCCAGGGCATTTGGCCGACGGATTGGCCACTCCTGGCGCAGTTCCTACTCGCCTTTTTCTTTGCCGACTTTGCCTTCACGATGATCCACTTTCTCAGTCACCGCTGGCCGTTGTTGTGGCGGCTGCATGCGGTTCACCATGGGGTCGGCCGACTTTACGGATTCAACGGTGTCATTCGCCATCCGCTGCATCAGAGCGTCGACATGATCGTCGGGACGATGCCGCTCGTCATTCTCGGTATGCCGGTGGAGATCGCCATCCTGCTCGGCGTTGCAATATCGATCACGCTCATCGTGCAGCATTCGAATGTTTCGTACGAACTTGGACCGCTGAAGCGGTATTTGGCGATCGGTGAAGTCCATCACCTGCACCATGTGAACTGGGGCACGGAAGGCGACTGCAACTTCGGTCTACTCTTCACGCACTGGGATCGACTGTTGGGAACCTATCATCCGGAACCGTCGCGCAAGATTCGGGCTCACGACATGGGCGTCGACGAGGTTCCTCACTTCCCGAAAACGTATCTTGAGCAACTCATCTTCCCGTTCGTCTATCAGCCTGGAAAAGGTGAACCAGAACGCTATCGGGCTGGTGGCAAAGGTCATCCGGCCGATGGGACTGCGGCTAGCCCCGTTCATCCTGCGGAGTGAGTTTGATCTAAGCTTCACAAAAAAGGCCGCTCGACTGAGCGGCCTTTTTTCCTTTGCGGCGACCGCAGCGACGCTGCAGGATTACGTATTCATCTGCTGGAAGAACTCGCTGTTGGTCTTCGTCGATTTGAGCTTGTCGATGAGGAACTCGATGGAATCCATCGTGCCCATCGGGTTCAAGATCCGCCGCAGCACATAGACCTTCTTGAGTTGATCCTTTGGAATGAGCAGGTCTTCCTTGCGGGTGCCCGAGCGGGCGACGTCGATCGCGGGGAAGACGCGCTTGTCGGAAACCTTGCGGTCGAGAATAATTTCCGAGTTACCGGTGCCCTTGAATTCTTCGAAGATCACTTCGTCCATGCGCGAGCCCGTTTCGATGAGCGCGGTCGCGATGATGGTGAGCGAGCCGCCTTCCTCGATGTTGCGCGCTGCGCCGAAGAAACGCTTCGGACGCTGGAGTGCGTTGGAGTCGACGCCGCCGGTCAAAACCTTACCGGAAGACGGCACGACCGTGTTGTAGGCGCGACCGAGACGCGTGATCGAATCGAGCAAGATCACGACGTCACGCTTGTGTTCGACGAGACGCTTGGCCTTTTCGATCACCATCTCCGAAACCTGCACATGCCGCGAGGGCGGTTCGTCGAAAGTGGACGAAATCACCTCTCCCTTCACCGTCCGCTGCATGTCAGTCACTTCTTCCGGCCGCTCATCGATGAGAAGGACCATCAGGTAGCATTCGGGATGATTGGACGAGATGGCGTGTGCAATATTCTGCAGAAGAACGGTCTTGCCGGTGCGCGGCGGAGCGACGATGAGCGCGCGCTGTCCCTTGCCGAGCGGGGAGACGATGTCGATGACCCGATTGGAAAGGTCCTTGATGGTAGGGTCTTCGATTTCCATCTTGAGCCACTTGGTCGGATAGAGTGGCGTCAGGTTGTCGAAGTGAATCTTGTGCTTCGTCGCTTCCGGGTCTTCGAAGTTGATCTTGTTGACCTTGAGCAGAGCGAAGTACCGCTCGCCTTCCTTCGGGCTGCGGATCTGGCCCTCAACGGTATCGCCGGTGCGAAGGGCGAAGCGGCGGATCTGGCTGGGGGAGATGTAGATGTCATCCGGTCCGGGCAGGTAGTTCGCGTCAGGTGAACGCAGGAAACCGAAACCGTCCTGCAGAACCTCCACCACGCCAATGCCGGTGATCTCGATATCCTTGGCGGCGAGTTGCTTCAGCGTCGCAAACATCAGTTCCTGCTTGCGCAGGGTGCTCGCGTTTTCCACGCCGACCTCTTCCGCGAAGCTCAATAGCTCCGTCGGCGATTTCCTCTTGAGGTCTTCGAGCTTCACTTCATTCATCGGTTGCTCCGCAAAAGCTGCGGCAAGGGTGGGTTCTACGGGCCGCGAGCAGAGAAGTAAAAGAAAGGGGGATAAGAAGCGCAATCGAGTGCTGCGCTTGATGGCCAGATTCGAGCCGCTGACTGGGGCCGACCATGACCGGATTCGCGGCCGGAGAGACCACGAAGTCTTTCTTCGAGACGCTCTGTGTCTAGCAGACTCGCAGCAAAAGCAAAAGCCTTTCATCGGCGGGAGGGTCCATACCGATCCGCGATGGCTGAAGGCGGAGTTCAGAAAGGCTTCACAATCACCAGGATGACGATACCGACCATTAGAAGCGTCGGCACTTCGTTGATGATCCGCCAGTGCCGAGGGGGCTTGTCGTTGGCGTCCTGACGGAAGCGCCGGGCCGATGCGACAAAATAGCCATGCACGCCCGACAAGGCGAGCGCGAGCGCGAGTTTGGCGTGAAACCATCCATCGGCGAAGAAGCCCTGCTGGTAGGCGAGCCAAAGCCCGAGCACCCAGGA
>JBLMYE010000379.1:0-2681 GCA_050258115.1 Deltaproteobacteria bacterium
GGGCAGGCCCGCATCACGAATCCGCTGAAGGGTGGCCAGTGTCAGCATGCCGCCGGCAGAATCACCCATGATGACGATGTCGGTCGCCGCATGGCCGTTGTCAAGCAGCCAGCGATATGCCGTCAGACAGTCCTCGTGCGCTGCGGGCAAAGGATGGTCCGGCGCCAACCGGTAATCCGGCAGGAGCGCCTTTGCCCCCAATGCCTGGCTGAGCCGAGCGGCCAGCCGTGCATGCAAACGCGGTGTATTGAACATGAAGCCGCCGCCGTGCAGATAGAGAATCACGCGTGGCGACTCTGAATTCCCCTCCGGTATGATCCACTCGGCGGGCACGCCATTGGCGTTGACGCTGAGGCGAGCAGAGTTGTCTTTGCCACCGCCAAACCAACGATCGATTTTGGCCATCATGTCCTGGGCTTCGATCAGGTCGACCACCAGCGGCAGCATCGGCTTGATTACCAGGCGAGAAAACGCCAGCAGCACACGCGCGCGGCAGCTTGGCCGCCCCGATAACGGGGGTGACGCAGGCGGCGCACCGGGCTCCGCAACCCCCGCCAATGTGGACCAGGCGGACATCTCAAGCGCTCGCCGATTAGCCCGATCAAGCTTGGCTCCGTTTTTGGCCGACACCTCCGCAACGCGCTTGCCAAGAGCCTTTGCGCCTTTAGTTTTCATATGAATCTCTATAGTGCGAGCGGTTAAGGAAACTCTGCCTTACCTGCGCGGTCTCAGGCAGGAGCGCATACGTAGGACGATGCAGCACCGGACACTGTCGGGGTTTGAGAAGTACAGCAAGACCACGCGCCGTGCTGGTCTCGGCGGCTGGGTCGATGAGAACATCAAGGCCCGGAACCGCGAGAAGTCGTGGGTGCGGGCCAAGGTCGAGCACTCGATCGGCGTGGTGAAAAGGGTGTTCGGGTTCCAGAAGGAGCGTTATCGGGAGCTGGCGAAGAATCTGCATCGCCTGGAGGTCAGCGCTGCGCTCGCCAACCTGTTCATGGTGCGGCGACAACTGCTGCGACTGCAGGGGTAGTGGCGGTGGTAGGCGCCCAATGACGCGGATCCGATCAAAAGTAGCTGCGGAAACGCCGCCGAAGGCCCGGATCGGCCGGCCGCGTGCTCCCGATGACGGGTCCAGTGCCATCAACATCGGTTCTTCAGACCTTCCTTAAACGTGCTCTCTACCGGGCTATTGCAGTTCTCTATGCGGCAGTCGATAGAGCGTAGGGAATTCTATGGCCGGCCCAAATTCGAACTCTCGTCGCTTCCGACGATATTGGACATCGTCTTGCCCTGTGTAATAGCCGACAAGCTCCCGGCCTGACCGCTCATGCAGTCTGATGCCTGCGACGCTCGCAGCAGGATGAGGCCTTTGAGATCCTCGTCATTGCCCAAGCGCGCGGCGGGTGCTTGTGCCACGTACTTCTGCTCGATGAACCGCCCCGGGAAGTCCGGAGGCTCCGGTGGTTGAGTCGGGCCGCCATGGCCTGGGTCTCGTTGAGCGATGATATTCCAGTTCGTACTCGGCCGGCGGCACGTTGCCGATCGACTTCTGGTTCAACCATCGACGGACTGTAAATGGGCCTGACGCGGGACCAAGGACAGTTAACCGCAGACTCTAGCTCCGAACGGGGCTAAGTTGGGTGTCAGGTCGCTTGAGCTCAAAGTCAGGATTTATGAGTCTGACGATGAAATATCAAAATGCTGAGTGATACGCGGGCTGTTCACAATTTCAGTGATTTCGTCAATCGTGGCCGGGTTGTCAGGTCGTCCGAGAATGACTTCCTCGACCACTTTGGTGTATTCGGCAAGGACTCGACGTGCGCCTTTGTCGTCGCAACAGTGCAGAGTGGCTGACATCTCGGTGGCCAGTCCTCGCTCTAAGCTCATATCCATGCCTGTGACTATGGCGCGTCGGGCTTCAAACCACGCGACCGGACTCAATCGGCTAATGCGATCCGCGATTCTCTGAATCTCGTCACGAAAGCGCGCCTTTGGGAAATGGTCTGTGATGAGCCCGGCCGCCTTGGCTCTTGCGGGCGTCCATTGTTCACAGCCGAGCATGAACTCCAACGCACGCGCCTTGCCCAGCAGCCGCGACACGCGCTGGGTGCCACCACCGCCAGGCACGACACCGACCAGCACCTCGGGCTGTCCGATGGTGAAGCCGGCGTCATCGACCATATAGCGAAAATCGAAGCAGGCCGCCATTTCGGTGCCGCAACCGTTGCAGCTGCCATTCATTGCGGCGATCGTGATTTTCCGGCTGCCTTCGATCGCGAAATAGGTGGCGTGCATCTCCAACAGCATGTAGATGCCCGGGACACGTCGGCGCAACTTGCGAGCAATCGCCAGCATCAGACGCTGGTACGCCGGCCACTTCCGCAGCAAAGACAGGTTCAGCGCCGTGGCGCCGCGCAGTAGCGGCCCGGTGATCGCATTTCGCGAAAAGGCGGGTAACGGCGAGCCACTTATCCACTCCACGACCCCGGCAAGTTCCGGGAGCGTAAGGTGGTATATGTAGCGATCGTCCAGACCGCCGGTGAGGATGAGCACGCGCAAGGAGGGATCGCGATCGGCGGCGCGAATAATGTCGTGCAGTTCGGCGCAGGCATCCATGTTGAAAAAGTTGACCGGCGGATTGCGGTATTCGATCCACAAGGTCCGCTCGTGACGCCGGA
>JBLMYE010000380.1:0-4480 GCA_050258115.1 Deltaproteobacteria bacterium
GATCGAGCCCCGCGCCGACCGTGAAGAAGAAGCACCCGAGCAGAAGCCCCTTCACCGGTTCGATGGTCGCTTCGATCGCCTTGCGGAACTCCGTTTCCGCCAGCAGGAGCCCGGCGACGAATGCCCCCAGTGCCATCGATAATCCGGCCGCCGCCGTGACGATACCCGACCCCGCCGCCACGAGAAGGACTGCGGCTACGAACAGATCCCCGCTCTCCGTGCTGCCAACCAGACGAAACAGCGGGCGCAGGACGAGATAGCCGACGACCACGATCAGACCAACGGCGAGCAATGCCTGCCCCAGCGCCTTCAGAATGGGCATCACCAGGGCATCATCGCTCCCCGGAGCGAGCGCCGGCACGAGCATCAGGAGCGGGATGACGGCAAGGTCCTGCATGAGCAGGATCGAAAAGCTCGAACGCCCGGTGCCGAGCGACAGCCGGTTCTGTTGTGAAAGCAGTTCGACCACGATCGCCGTCGACGAGAGCGCCAGCGACGATCCGATGATCAGCGCCGCTGCCGGCGGCTGCCCCAGCATGGCCGCGATGATGCCGAGCACGGCGGCACTGATGAACACCTGCAACGTGCCCATTCCGAAGACGAGCCGCCGCATGATCCAAAGGCGCTGAGGGGCGAGTTCAAGGCCGATGATGAAGAGCAGGAACGCAACGCCTAGTTCACCGACGACAGCGAGGTTCTCCGGTTCTGAAATCGTGAACCAATCGGCAGCGGGAAAGAAACGGGTCAGCCCGCCGATCATATGCGGCCCGAGCAGCATTCCCATGAGCAGATAGCCGAGGACCGGACTGATCCGTAGACGTTGCAGGAGCGGAATGGCCACGGCGGCGGTGGCGAGAATGACGATACCGTCCTTGTAGGCTGCAATGTCCTGGACCGCGCCCGCCATTCACCTCGCCCCGCCGTTGAAGGTCATTCCGGGTACTGTCAGACCTCTTCGGCTGGAGTGCAAGCATTGAGGCGATGATGCGTGGGGACGAGTGCTGCGGCACTCCGCCATCAGCGGGCGGTCGCTTCGATCTTGTCGAGCCGCTCGGCCGCCTGGCCCTTGAACGAGGCGCACGCCTTTTCCCCCGCCATGCACAGCAGCGAGATTTCCTTAGCCGCCGTCCGGCAGACCACGGCGGGGTGGGCAGTGGTGTTGGGCAGCGTGACCACCCACAGCGAACCGTCACGGCCGTCGCGCTTCACGAACATCTTGTTATCGCTGTAGAGCTTTTCCACGCCATCTTCCGCCATCCGCAGCATGATGCCGACCATCTCGGGCTCCGATCCGCACATGCTGGCGGGCGTTTCGGCCCGGGCGCCAAGTGTCGCCAAGAGCAGCGCAGCGGACGCCATCGCGACCG
This sequence comes from Deltaproteobacteria bacterium, assembly GCA_050258115.1. GTDB lineage: Bacteria > Pseudomonadota > Alphaproteobacteria > Rhizobiales > Hyphomicrobiaceae > JAGVSR01. The sequence goes on from JBLMYE010000380.1 coordinate 1,368, forward strand.
GTTGGAATGCGTGTCTCACAAGTGTTCTCCCTTTTGTCGCTCTCGCGTGCGATCAGACCGAACGTCATACGCTCCCGACGCTACCCGCCGATCATCGCCTCGATGGCCGCAAGCGCTTCATTGGCCTTCGTGCCGTCGGGACCGCCGGCCTGAGCCATGTCCGGCCTGCCGCCGCCGCCCTTTCCGCCCGACTTTTCCGAGGCCGCGCGCACAAGATCTACGGCGTTGTAGCGTCCTGTCAGATCCGGCGTCACCGCCACGACGATGCCGAGCTTGCCGTCCGCCGAAGCATTCGCAATGGCCACGACCCCCGAACCGACTTTGGCGCGCCCCTCGTCCGCCATCGCCTTCAGGTCCTTCATGTCGACGCCGGAAACGGACAACTTGAAGAAATTGGTGTCGCCCACCTTGGCGACGGCTGACGGCGCGGAACCGGCCGAAGCCCCGCCACCGCCGAGCGCGATCTGCTTCCTGGCCTCGGCCACCTGCTTTTCCAGGGCCCTGCGCTCCTCCACGAGCACCTTGAGCCGCTCTACGATGTCTTCAGGCCGCGTCTTGAGGATGGCCGCGGCCTCGCGCAGCCGCTCGTCCGCTTCGGCGAGATAAGCCCGCGCCCCATCGGCTGTCAGAGCCTCGATGCGACGCACGCCGGCGGAACTGGCACTTTCCCCGACGATCTTGACGAGCCCGATGTCGCCGGTCCGCCGCACATGGGTGCCGCCGCACAATTCCACTGACCAGGCCTTGTTGGCACCGGGCTGCGGCTCGCCCATCGAAACGACCCGAACCACGTCGCCGTATTTCTCGCCGAAAAGCGCCATCGCACCGGAGGCTTTCGCATCGTCGAGCGCCATCAGTCGCGTCTCGACAGGCGCGTTCTGAGCAATGAGCGCGTTGGCCAGCGCCTCGACCTGCTTCATCTCATCGTGCGACACGGGCTTCTGGTGCACGAAATCGAAGCGCAACCGATCCGGCGAAACGAGCGACCCCTTCTGAGCGACGTGCTCGCCCAGAACCTGCCTCAGCGCCTCATGCAGAAGATGCGTCGCCGAATGATTAGCCCGGGTCGCCGCGCGCCGAGCGTGATCAACTTCCAGTTCCACGGCATCGCCCGCCGCGAACGAACCGCTCTCGACGCGGCCCAGATGAACGAAGAGATCGCCGAGTTTCTTTTGCGTATCGGTCACGCGGAAGAGAGCGCCCTTCGCCCCGCGAACGACACCCTGGTCACCGACCTGGCCGCCGCTCTCGCCATAGAACGGTGTCTGATTGAGGATCAGCGCCCCCTCCTCGCCCGCCTTCAGAACCTTGGCCTCTTTCCCGTCCCGCACGATGGCCGAGACGACGCCTTCCGCCGTCTCCGTATCGTAGCCAAGGAACTCGGACGCACCGGTCTTCTCCTTGATCTCGAACCAGACAGCCTCGGTCGCAGCTTCGCCCGAGCCCTTCCAGGCCTTGCGCGCGTCGTCCTTCTGCTTTTCCATGGCGGCATTGAAAGCCGCCGTGTCGACGCTGATCCCGCGCGGTTTCAGGGCGTCTTCCGTGAGGTCGAGCGGGAAGCCGTAGGTGTCGTAGAGCTTGAACGCCACATCGCCCGGAAGCACGGCCCCGCCGGAAAGTCCGGAAGACGCTTCGCCGAGCAACTTGAGACCGTTTTCCAGCGTCCGGCGGAAGCGCGTCTCTTCCAGTTTTAAAGTCTCCGTGATCAGGGCCTGGGCCCGCGACAATTCCGGATAAGCATCGCTCATTTCGCGAACGAGCGCCGGCACCAGCCGGTACATCAGCGGATCTCGTGCCCCCAGAAGATGCGCGTGACGCATGGCCCGCCGCATGATCCGGCGCAGGACATAACCGCGCCCCTCGTTGGAGGGCAGCACGCCGTCGGCCACGAGAAAACTGGTCGAGCGCAGGTGATCGGCGATCACGCGATGCGAGAAGCGCGCCTCTCCCTCGGCCTTCACACCCGTCGCCGCGACGGATGCCGAGATCAGCGCCTTGAAGAGATCCGTGTCGTAATTGTCGTGCACGCCCTGCAGCACCGCCGCGATCCGTTCCAGGCCCATGCCGGTATCGATGGATGGCCGCGGCAGCGGCACGCGATCGCCCGGCGCGCGCTGCTCGTACTGCATGAACACAAGGTTCCAGATCTCGATGAACCGGTCCCCGTCCGCGTCCGCAGAACCGGGCGGTCCACCCGCGATCCCCTTCTTCCCGTCAGGATCGTGGTCGTAGAAAATTTCCGAGCAGGGCCCGCAAGGCCCCGTATCGCCCATGGCCCAGAAGTTATCGGCCGTCGGAATGCGAACGATCTTGTTGTCGTGAAAACCGGTCAGCTTCTTCCAGATGCCGAACGCCTCGTCGTCATCGTGATAAACCGTGACCATGAGGCGCTTCTTGTCGAGCCCGTACTCCTGCGTGATCAGGTTCCACGCCAACTCGATGGCGCGCTCCTTGAAGTAGTCCCCGAAAGAGAAGTTGCCGAGCATCTCGAAGAACGTGTGATGCCGCGCCGTGTAACCGACGTTGTCGAGATCGTTGTGCTTGCCGCCGGCGCGCACGCACTTCTGCGACGACGCCGCCGTCTTGTAGGACCGCGTCTCCTGCCCGGTGAAGACGTTCTTGAACTGGACCATACCGGCGTTCGTGAACATCAGCGTCGGATCGTTGCGCGGCACGAGCGGCGACGACGCCACGACCTCGTGGCCGTTTCTCTTGAAGTAGGCGAGAAATCCCGCCCTGATGTCGTTGACACTGGTGCCGCTCATGTGTGCCTGAACTTTCCCGATCTCGTGTTTCGCGCAGGGCGTGAAGAACGGCTCGATGGAGCACCGCCCGATCGGTCCCGCCGCTGGTCATTCCCGATGGACGCTAAAGACGGCCATACCCGGGATTCGGGCGGTTCTAGCCGCCGCCCGGCGTCCTTGTCCAGAAACCGCGCCGCCGCAAGCCGACCTCCCCCCGATCCCGCTGGAAACCCGCCCTAAAACGCAAACGGGGACCCGAAGGTCCCCGCCCGTCCGAATAGGCCAGTCTCAGCGCTTACCCTTAGCGCCCTTCTTGGGCGTATCCTCCACCTCGGGGAGAACGCCGTCCTCGTCGGGAACCTCGTCGTC
>JBLMYE010000381.1:0-4225 GCA_050258115.1 Deltaproteobacteria bacterium
TATTGCCGTTGCGCTCGTTGACGACCATGGCGACGATACCTTTGCCGCCCCGGCCGCTGGTACGGAATTCATAGCTCGACGTCCTTTTGCCGAAGCCGCGCTCGGAAACAGTCAAAACGAACTGTTCGCGCGCGCCGAGTTCCGCATAGCGCTCCGGCGTCAGTTCGGCGCCTTCCTCTCCCGTCTCCTCCGCGTCCGGCTCGGCGGTCCCGCTGATGCTCTCCGCCTCCTCGTCGCCCGTGGCGCGCCGCATGGCTGTGGCCTGCTTGAGATAAGCGGACCGCTCGGCCGGCGAAGCCTCCACATGATTAAGGATCGCCATCGAGATCACTTCGTCGCCGTCGTCGAGCCGGATACCGCGCACGCCATCCGAGTCGCGCCCCTTGAAGAGCCGTACTTCCTCGCCGATCAGGAAGCGGATCGATTGACCCTGCGCCGTCGTGAGCAGAACGTCGTCGTCCGGCCGCGCGATCGCCACCGACACGATGCGGTCGCCGCCCTCGCCCCAGTCGGCGTCGAGCTTCATCGCGATCTTGCCGTTCCGGTTGATGTTCTCGAAGTCGGAAAGCGCATTGCGCCGGATGTTGCCGGACCGGGTGGCGAACACGAGTTCGAGCGACCCCCATGTGCTGTCGTCCTCCGGCAGCAGCAGAATGGACGTAATGACTTCGCCCTCTTCCAGCGGCAACAGATTGACAAGCGCCTTGCCCGGCGACTGCGGCGTGGCCGCCGGCAACCGCCAGACCTTCATGCGGTAGCACATGCCGCGCGAGGAGAAGAACAGCACCGGCGTGTGCGTCGACGTCACGAACATCTGCGTGACGAAATCCTCGTCCCGCGTCGCCATGCCCGAGCGGCCCTTGCCGCCGCGGCGCTGGGCGCGGTAGGTCGAAAGCGGAACGCGCTTGATGTAGCCCTTGTGGCTGACCGTGACGACGACGTCTTCGCGCTGGATGAGGTCTTCGTCCTCCACCTCGCCCTCGATATCCACGATCTCGGTCTTTCGCGGCGTCGAGAACTGCGTCTTGATGTCGGTCAGCTCGGTACGGATGATGTCGAAGATACGAGCGCGCGACGACAGAATGTCGAGATAATCGCGGATCTCCGTCGCGAGCTTCTTCAATTCGTCAGAGATCTCGTCACGGCCGAGTGCGGTCAGGCGGGCAAGCCGCAGTTCGAGGATGGCCTTCGCCTGCTCTTCTGACAGCCGGTAGGTTTCGTCGGCGGCCAGACGATGCCGCGGATCGGCGATCAGCTCGATGAGCGGCGCCATGTCCTTGGCCGGCCAGTCGCGCGCCATCAACTGTTCCTTGGCCTCCGCCGGCGAGGGCGCATAGCGGATCAGCTTGATGACTTCGTCGATGTTGGCGACGGCGATGGCGAGGCCGACGAGCACGTGCGCGCGCTCGCGAGCCTTGTTAAGCAGATACTTGGTCCGCCGCGTCACCACCTCCTGCCGGAAGTGGGTGAACGCCTCGATCATGTCCTTGAGGTTCAGCTGCTCCGGCTTTCCGCCGTTCAGCGCGATCATGTTGGCGCCGAACGTCGTTTGCAGGTCGGAGAACTTCCACAGCTGATTGAGAACAACGTCAGCAATCGCATCGCGCTTCAACTCGATGACGATGCGCATGCCCTCGCGGTTCGATTCGTCCCACAGGTCCGAGATCCCCTCGACGCGCTTTTCCCTGACGAGGTCCGCGATCTTCTCGATCAGCGTCTTCTTGTTCACCTGATAGGGAATGGCCGTGACGACCAGCGCCTCGCGGTCCTTGCGGATGTTCTCCGTGTGGACCTTGGCGCGCATGATGATCGAGCCGCGGCCTTTATGGTAGGCCGAGAGAATACCGCCGCGTCCCAAGATCAGACCGCCCGTCGGGAAGTCCGGCCCGGGCAGAATCTGGCACAGTTCGTCGATGGTGATTTCGGGATTGTCGAGGTGCGCGAGACAGGCGTCGATCACCTCCCCCAGATTGTGCGGCGGAATGTTCGTCGCCATGCCGACCGCGATTCCGCCCGCGCCGTTGACGAGAAGGTTGGGAAACTTCGCCGGCAGAACTGACGGCTCCAGCAGGCGGTCGTCGTAATTCGGCTTGAAGTCGACCGTGTCTTTGTCGAGGTCGTCGAGCAGCGTCATCGCGGCCCGCGTCAGGCGGCTTTCCGTGTAGCGCTCGGCGGCGGGCGGATCACCGTCGACGGAACCGAAGTTGCCCTGGCCGTCCACCAGGGGCACGCGCATGGAGAAGTCCTGCGCCAGACGCACGAGTGCGTCGTAGATGGCAAGGTTTCCGTGCGGATGGAAATCGCCCATCACCTCGCCGACGACCTTCGCCGACTTGATGTGCTTCTTCGTCGGCTCAAGGCCAAGTTGGCTCATCGCGTAGAGGATGCGCCGGTGAACGGGCTTGAGACCGTCGCGAACATCGGGCAGCGCGCGTGAGATGATCACGCTCATCGCATACTCGAGGTAGGAGCGCTTCATCTCGTCGATGATCTGCACCGGACGGATATCGCTCGGGCCGTCGCCTCCGGTCTGGTCGTCGTCGCGATTGTCTGCCAAGGCCGCTCCTCGCCGCTTCGCGGAGCGTGTCCGCGAAGGTTGTGTGACTGATCCCGTTGTCTAGCCCGCGGAACCGCCCCCCGCAACCGCGCCGGATGCCGCCACGCCGGGTTCTCCCCACCTGCGGGAAGCGTCCGATTTGCCTTGCCGTCCATTGCCTTGGCCCGTCCGGACCGGGAAAAAACCTCAGCACCCGAACCATGACTTGCTACGGCCATACTCCCGCACTATCTGACCGGCCATCGTCCAACGGCCGATCCAGGCCCAGCCAAGCGCGACGACGCCGTTCGTTCAATGGAAGGACGGCCACTGTTCAAGGGGTAATTCACTCATGAAAAAGATCATCAGCGGCGCGGCCGCCCTGGCTCTTCTTGCCACCGCCGCGGTCGCCGAACCGGCCGCTCCGCAGGGCGTCTTCATCAAGAGCCAGACGGCCGACGAATATCTCGCCAAGGATCATCTCATCGGCGTCAAGGTGAAGGGACCGGATGGCAACATCATCGGCGACATCGAGGATCTCATCATCACCGACGGCAACACCGTCGTCGGCATCGTGATGGGCACGGGTGGCTTCCTCGGCATGGCCGAGAAGAAGGTCGGCGTGCAGCTGTCCGCGCTGAAGTTCGACGAAGCCGATGGAGCGCTGTCGGTGTCGCTGCCGGAAGCCACGAAGGCGGCCCTCGATGCCGCGCCGGCGTTCGAGCGCGCTCTGCCCAAGAAGTCGCTTCTCGACCGCGCTAAGGAAAAGGCGATCGAACTGAGGGACAAGACCTCGTCCACCACGAGCGACGCCGTGGAGAAGGCCAAGCCCGCACTGGAAGAGGCCAAGCAGAAGGCCACCGAAGCCTACGAAAAGGCCAAGGAAGCCGCCGCGCCCGCTTATGAGAAGGCAAAGGAAGCCGTGCAGGGCGCCGTGGATTCCGCCACGGAAGCAGCCAAGCCCGCCACACCGGCACCGGCTCCCGCCGCCCCGGCTCCGGCTGCTCCTGCGACGCCCTGACGATCGCGCGCACGGCGGCACCGTAGCCGCCCCCCGCAAAGAGCAAAGCCCCGCTGTGAAGCGGGGCTTTGTTGTTTCATGAGCGTCCCGAGTGGCGGAGCACTAGAACGGAATCTCGTCGTCGAGCGCCTTGTCGAACGATTTCTTCGCCGCACCGCCGCCCCGCTTGGGTGCCGTGTCGTAGCCGCCGGGCGAGCTGTATCCGGCGTCCGCGCCGTAATCCACCTGCGCGCTCTCGCTCATCCCGCCCGCCGCCCCGCGAGCGCCATCGAGCATGGTCAGCGTGCCGTTGAACCCCTGCAGCACGACCTCGGTAGAATACTTCTCCTGCCCCGACTGGTCGGTCCATTTGCGGGTCTGCAACTGGCCCTCGATGTAGAGCTTGGAACCCTTGCGCACGTACTGCTCGACGACCTTGCAGAGGTTGTCGTTGAACACGACCACCCGGTGCCACTCCGTCTTCTCCTTGCGCTCGCCGGTGGCCTTGTCGCGCCACGTCTCGCTGGTCGCCAGCGACAGGTTCGCGATCGAGCGGCCGTCCTGCGTGCGGCGAATTTCCGGATCCTTGCCGACGTTGCCGACGAGGATGACTTTGTTGACCGATCCGGCCATTTTCGAACTCCTTCCAGCGCGCGACGGTCAGAGCGATGCTTTTCTGCCCTGGACCA
>JBLMYE010000382.1:0-2623 GCA_050258115.1 Deltaproteobacteria bacterium
GGAGTTGATGCGGCCCGACAGCATGATGGCGGGGGCGAGACCCGCCGATTTCAGCTGAGTTATGAATTCGGCGTTGCGATCCGGGCCGATAGCCAGAAAGACGATGTCCGGGTTTTTCTGCTTGAGGTCTTCGATCACAGCAGGGAAGTCCGCCGGGTCGGCCTTTTCCTCTTTCGTCGCCACGCGGTGGTCAGCAACCATGTAGGCGCCCATGACTCGATTGAGCCCATCTGCAAGGCTCGTCGAATAGAGGGTGTCGCGCATGCCGACGAAGGCGGGCCGCTGGAAGCCCGTTCGCCGCACGAACTGCGCAAGGACCGGTAAACGCTCGTTCTCCTGCGACGCGCGCATGGTGAACACATTCGGATAGTCGGCGATGATCGAGTTCACCGAGATGGCTGACAGAAACGGGATGTTCTTCTGCTTGATCTCCTTGCCGGCAGCCTCGAAGACGGCCTTGGAACGATCGGAGCTTGACAAGCCGATCATGGCCACGCTTTCAGGGTCAGCGAGAGCTTGGCGAACGTTGGCGACGGTCCGGTTCTGATCTCGGTAATCGTCGAGAATGCGCAGCTCGACTTTGTGACCCGCGATGCCGCCCAGCCCATTGAGCCGCTCTTTGGCCGCCTGCGTGAAATGCTTCACGGCGGCGACGTCGCCGCGATCATAACAGGTATCATTCCGGGTCGACACGAAGACGTTGACCGTCACGGGCGACCGCGTGGCGGCCTCTGCAGCGTCCATCGACGACGCCCGGTCAACCGGCGATGCGAGGAGGGCCGCTGCGGCCATGATCATGCTTGCCGCAAGGCGAAAGTTCCGTCGCACCATCATTCCAGATCATCCCCGCCCAGCGAACTCTGCGCCTCGGATAGCAGAGGCGAGCCGAAGAGTCGTGGCGGCGGCGTGGCGGTTTTGCGGCTGCGGGCGTGCGGCTGACTGCCTCGCGGGTCCAGGATCAGGTCGTGCGACGGCGTTTTTCGGGATGCATGGATTTGCCGAGGATGTGCTGATCCTGGCCTATGACGTGCGCCGTCGATCCGACGATCAGCGGATCCGGCCCCCTGATCAGCGAATGGTTCTTGGCGGGATAGTCGAGGCTCGACAGGAAATGCTGCATCGCGTTGAGGCGAGCGCGCTTCTTATCGTCTGACTTGATGACGGTCCAAGGGGCGTCGGCCGTATCGGTGTAGAAAAACATCGCTTCCTTGGCTTCCGTGTAGTCGTCCCACTTGTTGAGGGAGGCGACGTCGATGGGCGACAGCTTCCACTGTTTGAGTGGGTCTTTTTCCCGCGATTTGAAGCGGCGGGCTTGTTCGGCACGGGTGACGGAGAACCAGTACTTGTAAAGGCGGATGCCGGAGCGGACGAACATGCGCTCAAGTTCCGGGCATTGGCGCATGAATTCGAGATACTCGTTGGGATGACAGAACCCCATGACACGCTCGACGCCGGCACGGTTATACCAAGAGCGGTCGAAGAACACGATTTCGCCTGCGGCCGGGAGGTGTTCGATGTAGCGCTGGAAATACCACTGCGAGCGCTCGCGATCGGACGGTTTTTCGAGTGCCACGACGCGGGCGCCGCGGGGATTCAAATGCTCCATGAAGCGCTTGATCGTGCCGCCTTTGCCGGCAGCGTCTCGGCCTTCGAACAGAATAATGATGCGTTCGCCCGTTTCCTTGATCCACTTCTGCGCCTTGAGAAGTTCGACCTGAAGTTCGAGCATCGCCTGCTCGTACTCGCATGTTCGAACGCGGGTCAGATACGGATACTCGCCCGTCTCGAAGGCATGGCGGATGAACTCCGGATCTTTGCGGCGCTGCGCGGGAGTCTTGGGCTCCGCTTCGGCCGGTACCGCAACAGTGCCGACGACATCGCGTGAAACCGGCCGCTCCAAGGCTTCGATCGTGTCGTCCGGCGTGGTCATGGCTCAATCCCCTCGGCAAGGCGCGTCAGAAAAATGTCATTCATCACGCGCCTTAGGGCGTTGATCCTGGTCAACTTGCCGCTCGTGTCGTGTTCGCTCGGGCACCTTGGCAGCAGCTTTTGACAGTGAGTGCTAACCAGCTGATTTGGCTGCAATAATGCCGAAAAGCCACTTTACGGAACCGCCAACTCAGGGAAAAAATTAGTCCGGTGCCAGCCTCAGGAGGACTTTGCGAGCATGATCTCGAAAGACTTTCAGCGCCAGATCGATGGGTTTGGATTGACCACGGCCGACATTCTCTACCGGCTTCCCGACCACCCCAACATCCTGCAGCAGTACCTCTGGCAGGACTACGACAAGGCGCCGAACTTTCCCGAACTGAACAAGTTCCTGATGTTCTGGCAGTCGAAGCTGGAAGGGCTACTCTACCGCGTCACGGTCTGCCACAAGGCATTGATCGGGCCAGCGGAATTGAAGGCGATCGGCGGCGAGTTCCGGCTGCACTGATTGGCGGCTGCGCTCTCCGCACCTGTTTGTCCTGCCTCAGGCCGCGGCAGGGCGGAAGGCCTTACAGCGGGCCGGATCGGTTTCGAGGCGCGGCCCGCCGATCAGGTCGATGCAATAGGGAATTGCTGGAAACACGGCCATGGTGCAGAGCCGGATGGCGGACGGCTTGCCCGGATAATTCACGAT
>JBLMYE010000383.1:0-8541 GCA_050258115.1 Deltaproteobacteria bacterium
CGCGGGTATACCCGGGGTGCCGTCGCCACGGTCGGAAGTGCCAAGATCGCCGTTGGTGACTTCGATCGCGTGCTTCGCGCCGAACTGGATGGCATCTCCGCCGAAGCCCAGCGGCGCGTCACGATGGAGGACGCGCGCAAGCAGGGTATCGACCGGCTCGTGCTGTCGAAGATGATCGGTCAGACCGCGCTGAAGGAATATGCCCGCGAAGTGAACCTGGGTCTTTCGCCCGATCGCGTAGTTCAGAACCTTTTCGAAGATCCGGGTTTTGCCGGACCTGACGGCAAGTTCTCCCGCACAGGCCTCAATGATCTGCTGGCGCGGCTCGGCCTCAGCGAGAGCGCGTTCCTCGCGCTCAGACTCGACGATGATCTGAGACAGCAGTTCTCGAGCGCCGTGCTGAACGCCACCGTCGTGCCGCCGGCGATGATCGAAATAGAGAATGCCTACAAGAATGAAACGCGCGACATCGAGTTCTTCAAGATCGATGCCGCCAAGAAGATCACCGTTCCGGAGCCCGACGAAGCGCAGGTTCTGGCCTATTACAACGAGAACAAGGCGTCGTTCATGACGCCGGAATTCCGCAAGTTCAATGTTCTAGTTGCGACCGCCGGCGATCTTAAAAAAGACGTGGCGGTTTCCGACGACGAATTGAAGGCCTCCTACGAGGCCGACAAAGCGACCTACGACGTGCCTGAGAAGCGTCGCGTTCAGCAGATCGCCTTCAAGGACCGGGCCGCAGCAGAGTCTGCGCGCGAGGCTCTTATGAAAGGCACGAAGAATTTCATGGACGTCGCTAAAGAAGCCGGCGCCAAAGAGAGCGATGTCAACATCGGCCTCGTCTCCAAGTCCCAACTGATCGATCCCAAAATCGCCGAAACCGCATTCAAAATCGAGCGCGACGCGATTTCCGAAGTCGTGGATGGCCGTTTTGCGACTGTGGTGCTGCGGGTCATCGAAATCCAGCCTGGGCGCGAAAGCACTTACGAAGAGACGAAAGACAAGGTTCGCGACAAGCTCGCCACTCAGAAGGCGACGACGCTCCTTCAGGAGAAGGTCGATCTCGTTGAAGAAGGCCGCAATGCCGGCAAGACCAAGAAGCAGATCGGCGAGGAACTGAAGCTGCGCTTCATCGAAGTGGCTGCGGCCGACAAGGACGGAAAATCGCCCGAGGGCACCGCGGTTCTCGATATCCCGACGCCCGAGACCGTGACGCGGTTTGTGTTCCGCACGGAGCCCGGCACACTCACCGATCCGGTCGAGATCGGCTCCGATGGCTATGCCTGGGTCGAAGTTCTGAACGTCGAGCCGCCGAAGGAGAAGCCGTTCGAAAGCGTCAAGGCAGAGGTCAAGACGGCCTTGCTGGACAGCGAACGCCGCAGACTCGTGAAAGAACTCGCCGACAAGCTGGTGGAGCGGGTCCGTTCGGGCGAAGATTTCGCCAAGGTCGCCGCCGACGGTGGCGGGACGCCCGACAAAGTCGAGAGCGTGAAGCGCAACATGGTGCCGCCGGGGCTGACCGAAGACGCCGTCGACGTCGCCTTTTCGCTGCCTCTGAGCGGTGCGGGTTCCGCGCTGACGGTGGATCGGGGAACGCGCGTCGTTCTGAAGGTGATCAAGATCACACCGGCCGGAGAAATGAGCGGCGCGGACAAAGACAAGCTCGTGACCGAACTGCGCCAGGGATTGCAGAACGATCTCCTCATCGCCTACGTCACCAGCCTTCAGGACCGGCTCGGAGTGTCGGTCAACGAGCAGGAGATCGCGCGCGTCACCGGTGCGGACGTCGCGGCAAAGTAGTGTCAAACAGGGCGGCCGCGTTTCTGCTCCTGACTGCATGAAGAGGACGATCGGCGCGTGAGTACCCTATCTGCCAGAGCCGCTTCCCGCGAGGCCCTCCCCGCTTTGGACGTCTTCGCCGAGACGTATGCGGCCGGGCGGCCGCAGGTTCTCTGGACGCGGCTCGTCGCCGATCTTGAAACGCCCGTATCGGCCTATCTGAAACTCTGCTCGGGTCAGGCCATGAGCCTGCTACTTGAGAGCGTGGAGGGTGGCGCCGCGCGCGGGCGGTACTCGATCATCGCTTTCGAGCCGGACCTCGTCTGGAGGGCGCGGGGAGACAAAGCAGAGATATCAACGAACCCGCTGGCGAAGAAACCTGTGTTCCGGCCAGAGACCGAGAGCACCCTCGCCTCTCTTCGCACTCTGCTGAAATCATCCCGTCTCGACCTTCCACCCGATCTGCCGCCCATGGCGGCTGGCGTATTCGGATACATGGGCTACGACACCATCCGGCTCGTCGAGCATCTGCCGGACGTCAAGCCGGATACGCTCGGCGTTCCCGATGCGGTTCTCATCCGGCCGACGATCGTCGTGATCTTCGACAACGTGAAAGATGAAATGACGCTGGTCACACCCGTGTGGCCGGACGACGAGATCAGCGCCGATAAAGCCTATAAGGCCGGGATCAAGCGGCTGCGCAAAGTGATCGAGGCGCTCGACGAGCCCGTCCGTCATGCACCGCTGCCGCCCGCGCGCAAGATCGTCGAGCCAAAGCCCGCGTCGAATACGACGGAAGCCGAGTTCACGGCCATGGTGGCGAAGGCCAAGGACTACATCCGCGCCGGCGACATCTTCCAGGTGGTGCTTTCGCAGCGATTTTCCACGCCGTTCGCCCTGCCGTCGTTCTCTCTCTATCGTTCCCTGCGGCGCATGAACCCGTCGCCCTTCATGTTTCATCTGGACCTTGGGGATTTTTCTCTCGTCGGCTCGAGCCCGGAGATCCTCGTGCGCGTGCGTGATGGGCGCGTCACCATCCGACCAATCGCCGGCACCGCGCGGCGCGGCGCCGACGACACGGAAGACAAGGCACTGGCTGCGGCCCTTCTCGCCGATCCCAAAGAGCGCGCGGAACATCTCATGCTGCTCGACCTTGGCCGGAACGACGTGGGCAGGGTCGCGCGGGTTGGAACGGTCGAGGTTACCGATCAGTTCGTGATCGAGCGTTACAGCCACGTCATGCACATCGTTTCAAATGTCGTGGGACGGCTCGCTTCCTCCAAAGACAGCATCGATGCGCTCATGGCCGGTTTCCCAGCGGGTACGGTGTCGGGTGCTCCGAAGGTCCGTGCGATGGAAATCATCGACGAACTCGAAAAGGCCAAACGCGGCCCCTACGCTGGCTGCGTTGGCTACTTTACGGCCGACGGTGAAATGGACACCTGCATTGTTCTGCGGACGGCGATCGTGAAAGATGGAATGCTGCACGTTCAATCGGGAGCCGGCATCGTCTACGACAGCGTTCCCGAGAACGAGCAGCAAGAGTGCATCAACAAAGCCAAGGCGGTCATTCGTGCTGCGGAGGACGCGATCGGCTTCGCTGCGCGTCTTAAGAAGAGCGCAACCAAAGGTAACGGGGGCCCCTTTGCCTGAGGCGAACCTGCCATGTTGACGCTGGCACTTCTCCGGCATGCCAAGTCCGACTGGGACGTGGAGGGCCTACCGGACTTCGACAGGGGGCTTGCCCCGCGAGGATTGGCGGCAGCCCCTGCGATCGGGGCGGAGATCGCACGCCTCGGGTTCTCGCCCGATCTCGTACTTTGCTCGAGCGCGAAGCGGGCGCGTATGACACTCGATCTCGTCGCCCGGCCGATGAAGCTGCCTTCAAAGGCCATCCATCACGAGGATGGTCTCTACATGGCCAGTGCGCGGCAGCTGCTCGACCGGGTCCGGCAGATTCCCGATGACGTGAGATCGGCGATGATCGTGGGGCACAACCCCGGATTCCACGAACTGAACGTCGCCCTGATCGGCGATCGGGCCGCGGAGGCGGAACGGGCGGCCAAAAGCAAGTTTCCCACCTGCACCTTTGCCGTCTATACCTTCGACACCGACCACTGGACGGACGTCGGACCGCGCCGCGGCCGCGTCGTTCATTTCGTGACGCCACGACGGTTGAGCGAGTCCACCTGACGCGTTAGGGTCCTGGGTGATGCGGCGGCGGCCGCCGGACAAGGTGTTCCATGCTTCTGCTCATCGATAACTACGACAGCTTCACCTACAATCTGGTGCATTTCCTCGGGGAACTTGGTGCAGAGTGCGAAGTGCACCGCAACGACAAGATTTCCACGCAAGAAGTTCTGGACAAGAATCCGAAGGCGATCGTCCTTTCGCCGGGGCCATGCACCCCCAATGAAGCAGGAATCTGCCTCGATCTGATTGCGAAGGCCGGGCCGAAGATCCCGCTGCTCGGTGTGTGCCTCGGCCATCAGTCCATCGGACAGGTCTACGGCGGCAAGGTGATCCGCGCGCCCGAACCGTTGCACGGCAAGCTGTCCACCATCCACCACTTCAATACGAGCGTCTTCAAGGGACTGCCCGAGCGGTTTCAGGTCACGCGCTATCATTCGCTGATCGTGGAGCGCAAAAGCCTGCCGGACTGTCTGAGCATCACTGCCGAGTCCGACGATGGGATCATCATGGGGCTCATGCACAAGACCCATCCCGTGCATGGCGTGCAATTTCATCCCGAAAGCATCGCTTCCGAGCAAGGCCACGCCCTGCTCGCCAACTTCCTGACGATCGCCGGCATCACGCCGAAGGCGCGGGCGGCGCCGCAGCGCCCCGCAGCGTAACCCGCCATGACTGCAAACCCGGCGTTCGACGCAAAAGCTGTGCTCGGGACCATCGCGGCCGGTCGCTCGCTATCTGCGGACGAGATCTTCGACGCGTTCGACCACATGACCGCCGGCGAGGCGACGGCTGCTCAGATGGGCGCCTTTCTCATGGGACTGCGGGTGCGCGGCGAGACCGTGGAGGAACTGACGGGCGCAGCGCGGCTTCTCAGATCGCGGATGCTCCCCGTGCGGGCTCCGGCGGATGCCGTCGATATTGTCGGAACCGGCGGCGACGGTCTCAAGACCTACAACGTCTCGACGTGCGCGGCGTTCGTCGCGGCAGGCGCCGGACTGGTGATCGCCAAGCATGGCAACCGTTCCGTCTCCTCCCTGTCGGGCGCGTCGGATGTCCTGACGGCTCTCGGAGTGAAGATCGACCTCGGTGCGGAGCAGGTCGCCGATGTCATCGAGAAAACGGGTGTCGGCTTCCTTTGGGCGCCGCTGCATCACCCCGCGATGAAGGTCTGGGCGCCGATACGCGCCGAACTCGGCCTGCGCACGCTTTTCAATCTGATGGGACCGGTATGCAATCCAGCCGGGGTTGCGCGTCAAGTGATCGGGGTCTATTCGGCCGGCTGGGTGGAGCCGATCGCGCACGTTCTGGAGAATCTGGGTTCGGTCCATGCATGGGTCGTGCATGGATACGACGGGCTCGACGAACTCTCCACGACGGGGCCGACCCGCGTTGCGGAACTGAAGAGCGGTAAGGTCTCGCTATTCGAAGTGACGCCAGAGGAGGCCGGCCTGTCTCGGGCGACGCTCGCAGACCTGAAAGGCGGAGATGCCGCCGTGAATGCGTCCGCACTTAAGCAGGTGCTGGATGGCGCGCGCGGGGCTTACCGGGACATCGTCCTCATGAACGCGGGAGCGGCGCTCGTGGTCGGTGACAAGGCCGCGACTCTGGCGGAAGGTGTCGCTCTTGCGGCCGCTTCGATCGACAGCGGCGCCGCACGGCGAGCCCTCGAGCAGCTCATCCTAGCCAGCAACGCGGCCTAGCGAAGCCGCAGGGGACGTCACGATGCGGACATCGACTACATTTCTCGTCGTGGCGGCGCTTCTTGCCGCGGCTGCCTACGTCTCCGGTGTCTTCGGGCCCGCGGAGCACAGGCAGGCGGCGACGACGCCGGAGGCGTGTCATGCGGCGGCGGTGGAAGCCGCCCGTAAGCCCAATCCGACCAATGTTCCGTGCGACTGGAAGGTGGTGGAGAGCCTCAGTCCCGGCGGCGCTCTCAACGGCCGCTATGAAGCCGTGAGCGAAGGCCAGGCGGGGCGGCTCGTCATCATGGAGCATGCTGACAAGCCTGCGCGGCTGGCGTTTTCGACGGCCGGCGAAAATCCGCGCTACATCTGCACGGCTGCGCTGGAGTCCCGGCGGGAGGCGGACATGCTGGTGGCGCGGGTTTCCGACGTGCCGGGCTGCGACGTGACGGTCAAGAGCGGGACGCAGCCGGGTTTAGTCGTGGTAACCGCCACGGAGGCCTGCAACGTGTACTGCAACATGCGCGGGAGCCTCACCGGCGAATTCAAGCTGATGGCGCACTGAGGATGGCGGGGAGTCCGGCGCCGGTCCGGCGTTGACCCTTCTGGCCCGGGCAGGTAGCAACCGGGCGAACCTGGCGATAAGGTCCATTCATGTCCGACATTCTGGCGAAAATCACCTCATACAAGCTCGAAGAGGTCGCCGCCGCGAAGGTGAAGCAGCCGCTGCAGGTGATGGCCGAGTACGCTCGCTCTGCGCCGCCGGTCCGGCCCTTCCTCGGCGCGATCAAGGACCGGCACGCCGCCGGCCGGCCGGCCCTGATCGCTGAAATCAAGAAAGCCTCGCCTTCGAAAGGCCTGATCCGTGCCGACTTCGACCCGCCGGCTCTCGCCCGCGCCTATGAGGCGGGGGGTGCGGCGTGCCTCTCCATCCTGACCGACGGCCCCTCGTTCCAGGGCGCACCGTCTTATCTGACGGCCGCCCGGGCAGCGGTGTCGCTGCCCGTGTTGCGCAAGGATTTCATGGTCGACACCTATCAGGTGGTGGAAGCGCGCGCCTGGGGAGCGGACTGCATCCTGATCATCATGGCAGAGGTGGACGATGCACTCGCCGCCGATCTCGCCGCCGCGGCGCACGACTGGGGCATGGATGCCATTGTCGAAGTGCACGACGACGAAGAGCTCGATCGCGCACTCCGGCTCCCCTGCCCGCTCATCGGGATCAACAATCGCAACCTGAAAACGTTCGAGACGACGCTCGAAACGACGGAGCGCCTGGCGCCGCGGATGCCGGCGGATCGCATCGCCGTCGGCGAGAGCGGGATCTTTACGCCAGCTGATATCGCGCGGCTGCAAAAGGCGGGGGTCAATACGTTCCTCGTCGGCGAGAGCCTGATGCGGCAGGAGGACGTGACAGCCGCGACGAAGACCTTGCTGTCGGAGGGCGGCACATGACCCGGCTTTCGCATCTGAACGCCAAGGGCGAAGCCCACATGGTCGACGTGTCGGAAAAGGACGTAACCAGCCGGACGGCGGTTGCCGAGGGGTTCGTTTCGATGCGTCCGGAGACGCTGGCGCTCGTGAGCGCCGGAGAGGCGAAGAAGGGCGACGTTCTTGCCACCGCGCGGATCGCCGGCATCATGGCTGCGAAGAAAACGCATGAACTGATCCCGCTCTGCCATCCGCTCGCGATCAGCAAGGCCGCGGTGGAGTTTACTCAGTGCGACGCCCCCGCGGGGATTCGCGTCGTCGCGACCGTCAAGGTAACGGGCCAGACGGGCGTGGAAATGGAGGCGCTGACGGCGGCCTCCGTCGCGTGCCTGACCATCTACGACATGCTGAAAGCCGCCGATAAGGGCATGACCATTCTCGACATCCGTCTGATTGAGAAGACCGGCGGGCGCTCAGGAACTTATCGCGCCGCGGATGCCAAGGAATAGCCAGCGATGCTTCCGGTCGACGAAGCCCTGCGGCGCATCCTCGAGAGCGTTTCACCTACGGACAGCCAACGGGTTTCGCTCTCGGAAGCCGCGCACCGGGTTCTTGCAGAAGACGTTCGCGCCACCCTGACCCAGCCGCCGTTCGATGCGTCGGCCATGGATGGCTACGCGGTGCGCGCAGCCGATGTCGCGCATTTGCCGGCGACGTTGAACCTGATCGGCGAGGCACGCGCCGGCAAGGGTTTCGACGGTGCTGTCACGCAAGGCTCCTGCGTGCGGATCTTCACAGGCGCACCGGTTCCCGCGGGCGCCGACGCGATCGTCATTCAAGAAAACACAAAGTCCGAAGGTTCGTCGGTCACGGTGGTCGACGGGCAACCCGATCCCGCGCATCTGCGTCCTCGTGGCGGTGATTTCGCGGAAGGTCAGGTGCTGCTCCCGTCCGGACGGCGGCTCGATGCGCGCGCCATTCTTCTGGCGGCGGCCATGGGACACGGGACGCTCGCCGTGCGCCGGAGGCCGGTGATCGCCGTGCTGGCGACAGGCGATGAACTGGTGGAACCCGGCGAGCGGCCCGGTCCCGACCAGATCGTGTCGTCAAACCCTTACGGTCTTGCCGCGATGATCGCGGCGGCGGGCGGTGTGCCGCGTCTTCTCGGGATCGCGCGGGACACGCCGGCCGCACTGGACGGGAAGCTCGACGCGGCCGCCGATGCCGATGTTCTGGTGACGACAGGCGGCGCTTCGGTCGGCGACCACGATCTCGTTGGGCCGGTTCTCACGGCGCGCGGAATGACGCCCGGCTTCTGGAAAATCGCGATGCGTCCCGGCAAACCGCTGTTGTTCGGCCGGCTCGGCGAACAGCGTGTCCTCGGTCTGCCGGGAAACCCCGTCGCGGCCCTGATCTGCGGGCGCGTGTTCCTGGTGCCGTTGATCGACAGGCTGCT
>JBLMYE010000384.1:0-3532 GCA_050258115.1 Deltaproteobacteria bacterium
CAAGCGTGATCGCATTAGCCGCTTCGAGCATGGTGTAGGCAAACACCAGGAACAGACCGACGTTGAAGGCCATGAGCGGTCCGACGATGTGCTTGGCCTGTGCATACTGCCCGCCCGCGGCGGCAACCGTTGAGGTCACCTCCGAGTCGATCATCGCGACGCACGTATAGAGAAGGCCGGCGACCCAGCAGGCGATGAGAGCAGCAATTGCGCCACCCTTGCCGACGGAGAAGTTCCAACCCATGTACTCGCCCACGAGAACAATGCCGACGCCGAGCGCCCAGACGTGTCCGGGCCCCAGAACGCGCAATAGCGAGATCTTCTCGCCATGAATGGCTGTTGTCTGGCTCACAGGTGACCTCCCTGGTGCGTCGGATCGATCACGAGAGCATCCTCGATCTCTCCCTCCCGCGATGAGGTCAGGAGTTCCTCAGAGAAGGACATGTTGGTTTTCAACATGTCGAAAACCATCCAGAGCCCGAGAAGAATCGACAGGCCCCAGGCGCCATATTCGAGAAGCTGGAAGTTGTTGAGTGTGTTGAGATCAGGCATGGCGTTCCCTCACCGGTCCTTTCGGCCAAAACGTTCAGCGATCACCTCGCGGTATTCGCTCTTGGAGAAGGCGACGACCAACAGGAAATAGCCGACCACCACCAGTGCAGTGACGGCGAGCGCCAGAGGATCGAACAAATAATCGAAGCGAGACGCGATGATCGGGGCCGCCGTCTCGGGCGTGAAGCCGAGCTTTTCCCAGCCGGCCTGCATCGCCGCATTCTGTCCAAGCCCGCTCCAGGTGGTCTTGTCGGCAAACTTGAGTTCGACTTTTCCGCCGCCCGCAAGCCCGAGGTAAAGAGGAGCGAATAGCGCTGCGAACACGAGCGCCAGAAGGAACAGACTGTCGAAGAACTGCCCCACGGCCGACTGGCGCGGGGGGACGTAATCGCCGTTGCTCATGGTGCTCTCCTCACCCTTTGCGCTGTTTCATGAGGTCGAGGTAGTGCAGATCGAGCCCGTAAATGTGGGCTTTATCATTCGAATAGTGGCGGATCATCGCCCAGATGGCTGCTGCGTTGAACAGCATCACCAGCCCCCCGCTGATAAGCAGCGCGCCAAGCACCGCGTCATCGTTCACGTGCGGCATCACTTGATAAAAGACGAAAGTATAGAGCGCCCAAATCCCGATCAGAGCGGCGACCGCCCACATCCGGTCTTTCCCGTACATCCTGTTGATGCGCGGATCTAAAGCTTTTTGTTGCACGGACACCTCCCCGAATAGACCGGTTGGATTCCGGTCCAGAAATGTTGCCTGTGAGGCAATCTATTTTTATTGAGCGGAAAATCTGCGGCACGGTGCCGCGATATGTCAAGTCGCGTTGCTTCAGAAAACAACATGAGCACCGAAAAAAATGCAGTGCACTGCAACAAAAGCGTGCAGAACGGCCGCCCTCTAATTCGCAGGAAACTTGAACAGCCGGAAAATTTCTTGCATTATGGGAACAATGGAAGCGGGGCGATGCGGTGTGGTCGGATCGTCTCCGGCCGGCGTAGGCGCCGGATGATCAGCGCGGGAGCCCGTGAATGCCGTTCGCACTCTTGAAGTATGCGCTGTCGCGGGAACACCCCGACGACCCGCACTTCCGCTGGAAACCCGAACTCAAGAAGACCTACGACGTCGTCATCATCGGTGCCGGCGGCCACGGGCTCGCGGCAGCATACTACCTGGCACGCAACCACGGCATCAAGAATGTGGCCGTGCTCGAAAAAGGCTGGCTCGCCGGAGGCAACACGGCGCGCAACACGACGATCGTCCGCGCCAACTACCTGACACCCGAAGGCGTCGCTTTCTATAAAGAATCTGTCGAACTCTTCCGGACGCTTTCCAACGAGCTCGATATCAACGTCATGTACTCCGAGCGGGGGCATTTCACGCTGGCGCACACGGATGCCGCCATGCGCACCGCTCGCTGGCGCGCGGAGGTCAACAAGCATCTTGGCGTCAATTCCGAGGTCATCGACGCCGCCGAAGTGAAGCGTATCTGTCCGACGATGAATGTCACCGACGAGGCGCGCTATCCCATTCTCGGCGCGCTTTATCATCCTCCTGGCGCCATAGCCCGGCATGATGCGGTCGCGTGGGGCTACGCCAAGGAGGCCATGAAGCTCGGTGTCGAGGTTCACACGCAGACCGAAGTGAAGAAGATCCTCATAGAGAATGGCCGAGTGAAGGGCGTGGAAACCAACCGCGGCGTCATTCACGCTAACAAGGTCATGCAGGCCGTAGCCGGCTCGTCGTCACACGTCGCGCGCATGGCCGGATTGAAACTCCCAATCAAGACAATCCCGCTTCAGGCCTGCGTCTCGGAGCCCGTCAAGCCGATCCTCGACCAGATCGTCGTCTCAGGCTCGCTGCACGTCTACATCTCACAATCCGCGCGTGGCGAGATGGTCATGGGCGGCGCGACCGACCCTTACGGACTCTATTCGACGCGCTCCACGCTCGACTTCAAGGAAAGCCTGATGGGCCATATGCTCGAGCTGTTTCCATTCATGGGCGAACTGCGCATTCTGCGCCAGTGGGCCGGCATGGCCGACATGACACCGGATTTCTCGCCGGTCATGGGGCTCACTCCCGTCGAGAACTACTACATCGACGCCGGCTGGGGCACGTGGGGCTTCAAGGCCACCCCCGTCAGCGGCAAACGCATGGCCGAATGCGTCGCGACGGGCCGCCAGCCCGAACTTCTCAAGCCCTTCGCCCTCTCGCGCTTCTCCACGTTCGATCTCGTGGGCGAGAAGGGCGCGGCATCCGTGGGCCACTAGGAGACGAGAGCGATGAAGATCCTGAGATGCCCGCTCAACGGACCCCGCAACATTTCCGAGTTCGTGTGGGGCGGCGAAATGAAACCCATGCCCAATCCTGCCACCGCGACCGACGCGGAGTGGACCGAGTATCTTTTTCTGGAAGACAACATCGCCGGTGAGATCACCGAGTGGTGGCTGCACGCCCCAACAAACTACTGGTTTGTCGCCCGGCGGAACACGATAACGGACGAGATCATCGAGACCATGACTTACGATCAATTCCTGGCTCGCCGGAAAGAAGCCGCCGCTCTCTCGGCCAGCCATTCCGACGCGGCCGCGAAGCCGGACACCGCCGGTCCGCAGACGGGAGCATCGGGGGCATGACCAGTCACAGCGGCCGCATTCATAAGCCCGGCTTCGGACTTCTGATCGACCACACCAAACCCTTGTCGTTCACCTTCGACGGCAAGCTCTTCAACGGTTTCGAAGGAGACACCATCGCCTCGGCTCTGTACGCGAACGGGCAAGTGCTCCTTTCGCGCTCCTTCAAGTATCATCGCCCTCGCGGCGCGCTGACCATGAACGGGCTCGACGCCAACACATTGGTGCAGGTTGCCGACGAGCCGAACGTCAGAGCCGATCTCCACGCGGTCGCTTCCGGCCTCGCGGTGAAGTCCATCAACCGGCTGGGCTCTCTGGAACGCGACGCGTTTTCGGTGATGGACTACCT
>JBLMYE010000385.1:0-2671 GCA_050258115.1 Deltaproteobacteria bacterium
ATGACGCCGTAGTCGTCGCGCTTAAAGAGTTGCGCGGACTCCTTCAGCCGCCGGACCGCATCTTTGAAGGCAATCAGGTCTTCGCTCGACACACGAACCGCCGAGTCCGCGGCGGGAGCCATACGCACGGCATCGAGCCCAATGCCGTTGTCGTCGAGCAGCGCGGGGCTCGCGAACTCCTCCAGAGGGCGCGTCGAGGCGACGGCATAATAGCTCGGAACGGAATTGAAGTTGAACGTCGAGGTATTCACCCATAGCCCGCCAACGCGGCCCTTCTTGCGAACCATAAGGGGTTCCGGCGCCCCCTCGACGATGACCGCCACATCGTAGAACCCCGACTCCGCGCTCGGCTGACGGCTGTTCTCGATCGTCCCGAACACGAGGATTTCAGAACCCGAATAGCCCGAGGTCACCGCGATTGTCCTGGTCGAGACATCCGCCTCGACGCGTTCCGCCGACAGTTGCGCTTCGGCGGCAGCTGGAGGCCCGACGACTGCTTTTTGCTTTGATTTTGCCGCCACCTGCGCGGCCGCCGGGCCCAGATATGCGATCGCCACGACGGCGCCCGCGAGGATCGATCCAGCCAAAATGAAAGTCGCGGTCAGCCTCATGGCACACCCGCGATTTGGGACAGAGAGTAGAGCTCGGGCGGCTTGACGACGAGATCCCACCCAAGCCGCAGGCATACCAGAAGCACGATGGCGGCCAGGAGAAACCGCAGTTGCTCGCCCTTGAGCTGCGTGCCCGCCGAAGCGCCGAATTGAGCCCCGATCACGCCTCCGACCATCAGGATCGCGGCCAGCACAAGGTCCACCGAGGCGATGGTCCCCGCATGCAGGATCGTCGCGGCGGCCGCAACGAACACGGTCTGGAACAGCGAGGTGCCGACGACGACGTTTGTCGGAACACGAAGAAGATAAATCAGCGCCGGCACCATGACGAAACCACCGCCCACGCCCATGATTGCTGCAAGAAAGCCGACGAAAGCTCCGATCAAGAACGGGGGAACAGAGCTGATATAGAGCTTTGACCGCTGGAAGCGCATTTTGAACGGCAGCCCATGGATCCAGCCATGCTCACCCGGCCGCCGCGCCGAGGTCGGTATACCGGCGCGCGCTTTGCGGATGGTCTGCACACTTTCAAACAGCATCAACATGCCGATGACACCGAGAAAAAGCACGTAACAGAGAGCGATAAAGACGTCGAATTGGCCCGCCAGCCGCAGAATGCGGACGATCTCAACGCCGATGATCGTTCCGAACAATCCGCCCGTCAGCAGAACGACCCCGAGCTTGATGTCTACGTTGTTGCGCTTGTATTGCGCGAACGCACCAGAGACCGACGACGCAACCAGTTGTGCGGCCGATGTGCCGACAGCCACCGCGGCCGGCACGCCCGTGAACATCAGAAGCGGGGTAATCAGAAATCCACCGCCGACACCGAACAACCCCGAGATAAAGCCGACCGCTGCGCCCATTCCGAGCAGAACGAGTATGTTCTCGGACATCTCGGCAATCGGGAGATAAATATTCATTGGTCGCGTCGTCTCATGCCGCAGGCGCCCCTCGGCGAACGCATGTCCGCTGGGCATTCTTCAAAGTAAAGGAGCCGGACGGCTCTGGCCACCGGCTCCCTTCGCTCAGCCGCCGGGCAGAGGGACCGGCGTGACATGATTGCCGCTGCTCGCCGCGCGGTCAGCTTTCCTGGCGCTTTTTCCAATCTTCACCTGCAGCCCTCGGATCGTTCACGAGCGGGATGCTGCGCTTGGGCCGGAAGGCTGCAAGATCCTCCTCTGCCTGTAAACGCTCATCGGCCGTCAGCTGGGCTTTGAGAGCATCGCGGCGGCGCAGCGCTTCGACGTCGCCCCCCTGTCCGGCAAGTGAATACCATTTGTAGGCCTGGACCGGGCTTTTCGCGACGCCAAAGCCGTTTTCATGCAGGACCGCGAGATTGAACTGGCTATCGGCGAGGCCGTAATCGGCGGCGCTCTGGAACCACTGCGACGCGGTGGTGTAGTCGGGATTACCGGAATTGCGGCCGGCGCTCAGAACCGCCAGGTTGTGCATCGCCTTGACGTGCCCCTGTTCGGCGGCGCGCTGGTACCACATCTGAGCGCGCGCGGGATCTTTCTTCACACCGAGGCCGCGCTCATACAGAGTTCCAAGGCGGTACTGGGCCTGCGCAAAGCCCTGCGCGGCTGATTTCTGATACCAGACGACCGCTGCGGCAAAGTCTTGACTGGTGCCCTTGCCTTCCGCAAGACGCGCTCCAACCTCGAAAGCAGCCGACGGATCGCCGTTCGCCGCGGCAAGGCGCAGGGACAATGGTCCGACGGTCGCAGGCGGAAGCGAAAGCTGGCTTGCGGATTTCCAGTCTGAGGCGGTTGCCCTGTCAGGCTGCGCGCCGGCCGCATGGGCAGCAGAAAGCGAAGCGGACTGCGGACGCAGCGCCCGAGAATCGGTGACATTCTGAGAGGCGGATGCGCGCGTAAACTTTGCAACTTCCTCCGGCATGAGGTCAGCGGGGCTCAAGCGCGAAGCATTGGAACCGAGGCGCGAAGACAGCATCGCCACGTTCTGTTGCGCCTGCATGCTGGCAAGTTCCTCGGCCGTCGGTTGCCGGCCGCTTCCCTGTAGAACGATTCCGTGAGCCATGACGTTGGGAGCCTCGG
>JBLMYE010000386.1:0-3520 GCA_050258115.1 Deltaproteobacteria bacterium
CCGGCCCAGGCCGAGTAGGGCTTGGCCATAAAGCTCGCGACGAGGCCGTGCTTATCGGCGATTGCTTTCACCAGCCGCTTGAACTGGATGGCTTCGTCACAGGCGAGAAGGGCGTCGTTGCGGTACTTCAATCCGATTTCCATCTGGCCCGGCGAGTACTCCGAGAGAAGGGCTTCGAGCGGCAGCCCTTGATCAGCGGCAGCCGCATACAGGTCGTTGAAGAAGGGCGCGAAGTCTTCCAGGTCCTGCAGGTAGTAGCCCTGGAAGTGGCGCTGGCGCTCCGGAACGGTGAGCCCCTTGGGTGGTTGGGGTTTGCCGGCCAGTGCGCTCTCGCGGTCGAGGAGATAGAACTCGAGTTCGACAGCCGCGACGGGCTTCAAGCCGAACTCGTCAAAACGATCGATGATACGCTTCAATGCGTGACGGGGTTCGGCTACGGCGTCTTGACCGTCGAGTTGATGAAAGCTGCCGAGATATTGAGCTTGGGGTACGCGCGCCCATGGCATCCGCTTCAAGGTGCCGGGAACGGGCCATAACGTGTGATCGGCATCACCGGTTTCCCAGATCATGCCGGTTTCCTCAACGTCGCGGCCGGTCACATCCATCGACATGGCCGAACACGCCATGAAGCGGCCGTTCTCCCAGGCGGGCAGCAGTTCGGCGCGCGTCAGCAGCTTGCCCCGCTGAACCCCGACGAGATCGGTGTAGATGATGTAGATCTGTTGTACGTCGGGGTTGTCGGCGAGGAAGCGCTGGGCTTCCTCGCGCAGCGCGGCGCGGTCCGGTGGCTGGGTCATTTCTGTTTCCCGAAACGTAAGGTCAATGCGTGGCGGTGTTGCGCAGCGGGAGCGTGCCGGAGATTTCCGCCATGGCCCCGTCGAGCGCATCGAGCAGTCGTTCCACGTCTGGCAGCTGCGTTTGCGGGCATACCAGCATCATGTTGTGGAATGGCGTGATGACCACGCCGCGATTGAGGCAATAGAGATGCAAGGCGTGCTCGGCTTCGCTATGGGCAAAGAGCAGCGCCTCCGTTCCATTGCGCGGGTGCTCGGCGGCGGAGACGATCTCGGCTCTGAGCCCCACGCGCACGACATGCCAGGGCAGGCCGTGGTGGCGAATGATCGTGTCGATGCCGCGTTCCAGGAACTCGGCCAGTGGCAGGGCCTCACCATAGACGCGGTCGGTCAGAATGTTTTCCAGAACGGCGCGCATGCAGGCGAGTTGCAGGGCGCTTCCGGACAGGGTGGTTCCAATGCCGCTGTATCCGCTCTCGCGTTTCTTCATGTAGTCCTTGATTCGGCTGTCGACGGCATTGCTCCAGCCGTAAATCGCCGCCGGAACGCCACCGGATACCGGTTTGCCCATAACGAAAAAGTCGGGTTCGAGCCCGTGGGTGCCCGTATAGCCGCCGGCCCCGGAGCTGATCGTGTGTGTTTCATCGATGCACAGCAGCGTGCCGTATTTCCGCGTCAGGCTGCGCAAAGCTTCGTGATATCCCGGCGCGGGGAGGACCATGCCGCAGTTCGTCATGACCGGCTCGGCGAGCACGAGGGCCACATTCTCAGTGCGCAGGGCAGCTTCGAGTGCGCCGACGTCGTTGAATTCGACGACGACCGTATCGGCCGTGACGTCGCGCACCTCACCGACGAGGCCGGGACGATTGCATGGCTTACCGTTCTCCAGGGAGACGAACGTGTCGTCGACCGCGCCATGATAGCACCCGTTGAAGACGAGTAGCTTGCGCCGGCCGGTGGCGGCGCGTGCCCAGCGGATCACGGATCGATTGGCGTCGGAAGCGGTGGCGGTGACCTGCCAGAACGGCAAGCCGAAGCGCTTCGCCAGAAGTTCCCCGACGATGGCTGCGTCAGGGCTTGGGAGCATCGTGGTCAGACCGCGATCGGCCTGGCGGCGGATGGCGTCGGCGACGGCAGGAGGCGAGTGGCCGAACATGGCGCCCGTGTCGCCAAGGCAGAAATCGACGTAGGTGTGACCGTCGGCATCCTCGAGGGTGATGCCCTGTGCCTTCGCGACGAACAACGGGTAGGGCGTTCCCCAGTCCACCATCCAGTGCATGGGCACACCGTTCAGCCAATGTTTCGCCGTTTCGGATGCCAGTGAAGCGGATCGGCGTGTGCGCTCGGCGAAGAACTGGCGTTCGCGGCTCAGAAGCGCTGAGACGCGTTCGGGGGCGACGGCGGGGGCTGAGGCTGACATCGGGGCCGCATCCGGTTCGGCAGCCCGTGGAGTGGGCCGGCGTTTCTTTGTTCGTTCGAGATACCTATTCAGGCCCGCTTTGGGCGGTCAAGGCGAAGCCGCATGGGCGGCGCGCTCCAGGATGTTGCGGCAACCCGTCGCCAGGGACTTGTTGGCAAGTGGGCCACTCGCCTCGCGCCTGCCGCCATCTGATGGTCAACTGATTTCAGCGGATTCGAGGGAGATGCGGATCATGGGGGCGATCCGGAAGCGGCGTACGGCGGATCAGGAAGCGGCGAACACCTCAGGGCCGGCGCCCTTTCTCGGCGTGTCGAACTCCGCCCGTGGCTTCGTCTGGCGCGAGCGGCTGCCGCAGGACGGGCAAAACCGGGCGCTCGCCATAAGCCAGCAGCACGGCCTTCCGGAACTTCTCGGCCGCGTGCTGGCTGCGCGGGGCGTTGCGCCGCCGGACGTCCCGGTATTCCTCGATCCGACCGTCAAGGCGCTGATGCCCGATCCCTCGACGCTGGCCGGAATGAACGGTGTGGCCGAGCGGCTGGCCGATGCCGTCTTGAGGCAGGAGCCGGTTGCCATCTTCGGTGACTATGATGTGGACGGCGCGTGCTCGTCCGCTTTGCTGTCGCGGTTTCTGAGCGCCCACGGCACGCCGTCCCGGATCTACATACCCGATCGTATTTTCGAGGGGTACGGACCGAACATCGCCGCCCTGCAGTCACTCGTTCGTGACGGCGCAAGGCTCATCGTGACCGTCGACTGCGGGACCACCAGCTTCGAGACGATGGCGGCTGCCAAGTCTCTCGAGACGGATATTCTCGTCATCGACCACCATCAGGCCGACGCGCTGCTCCCGGAGGTGAATGGTCTCGTCAATCCGAACCGTCAGGACGACGTTTCCGGGCAGGGGCACCTGTGCGCGGCCGGTGTGGCGTTTCTAGTTCTCGTGGCGACCATGCGCGTGCTGCGCCAGCGGGGGCATTACAGCAATGGTAAGGCGGCGCCGGATCTGCTCAGCGCTCTCGATCTCGTCGCGCTGGCGACGGTGGCCGATGTTGTTCCGCTCACCGGCCTCAACCGCGCGTACGTTCGCAAGGGGCTGGCCGTGATGCGATCGCGGGAGAATACCGGTCTTCGCGCTCTGTCCGATGCAGCCGGGCTTAACCAAGCGCCGACAACTTATCACCTCGGATACATTCTCGGACCACGCATCAACGCCGGCGGGCGCATCGGGGATGCGGCGCTCGGCGCGCGGTTGCTCACGACGGAGGACGAAACGGAGGCCCAGAAGATCGCTGCCCTCCTCGACCGG
>JBLMYE010000387.1:0-7067 GCA_050258115.1 Deltaproteobacteria bacterium
CCGTGGAACCGTGCCCGCAGACAACATCGTCGGCGTAAATCTCGAGTTCCGGCTTGCTGTCGAACTCCGCGTCCGGCGACAGCATAAGCGCCTGCGCCATCTGCTTGCCGTCGGTCTTCTGCGCACCGGGCTGCACGATGACCTTGCCTTGGAACACGGCCCGCGACTGGCCATCGAGGACCGCCTTGAAAAGTTCGCGGCTCGTGCAGTGCGGCACTTTATGGTCGACGATGAGCGTCGTGTCCGCGTGACCCCGCCCGTGCACGATGGCAGCCGCCCCGAAATCGAAGTTGGAATGCTCCCCCTCGAACGTGACGTTGAGCCCGTTGCGAACGAGACCCTCGCCCAACGTGAACTGGAACGGCTTGTACGTTGCATTCCCGCTGAGCGACACTTGCCAGTGACCGAGATGGAGCGAGCCCGCATGGCTTTCCACCACCTTGATATGGACGACCTCGGCCCCCTCGGCAATCTGGAGTTGCGTCAGCGTGCTCGATTGGCGAACGCTCCCATCGACCGGCACCCTCTCGACCTCGACGATCGTCGCTTTCGCCCCCTTGCCCACGCGAATGACATGGCGCAAGGCGGTCAGAACGTTGCTGCGGGCCGCGACAACGATGACGATCGGCTCCTCCCCTTCTGAGCCCTCCGGCACATCGATCACAGCACCATCGGTAAACAGCGCCGTGTTGAGGAGAAGGTCCGCCGACGCCGAAAGCGCCGTGTCGCTCAGCAGGGACTGGACAGGATCAGATCCCTTCGTCAGCACTTCCGATAGAAAGGCCGTCCCCGCGTTTGCCACGGCGCCGCGGCCGTCCACGAACAGCGTCGCCATGTCCGCGAACTCGGGCCCGAAATGCGACCCTAGCGCCGTTCCGATGGCGCCGGCGGCAGCACCGCTGCCCTCACCCGTGACGAGCCCAAAAGCCTCCCGCACGTTCGCCTTGAGATCGGTATACTTGAACTCTTCCACCCGACGGCTAGGGAAGCCCTTCGAAGCGAACGCGCCAATTGCAGCGCGCCGCAAGTCCGCGATAGCCCGGTCCCCCGGAAGCCGCGCCGCCTGCTCCTCGAACGACTTGAGGATACCCAACTCTGCCTTCGTATTGAGTGTCTGAACGGTCATTTCACGCTGCGCCTTCTCTGCTACCGTGTCCGCACCATCCATCCTCAGGCCGCCTTGCCCGTGAAGTCCGCGTAACCGGACTTTTCAAGCTCGAGAGCCAACTCCTTGCCACCCGACTTGCGGATACGGCCATCAGCCAGAACGTGCACCTTGTCGGGCACGATGTGGTTGAGAAGACGCTGATAGTGCGTGATGACGATCATCGCGCGATCGGGTCCCCGCAAGGCGTTGACGCCGTCGGAAACGATCCTCAGCGCATCGATGTCAAGGCCGGAGTCGGTTTCGTCCAGCACACACAGCGAAGGCTCGAGCATCGCCATCTGAAGGATCTCCGATCGCTTCTCCTCGCCGCCCGAGAACCCGACGTTGACCGGCCGCTTCAGCATCTCGAAGTCGATGTTGAGCTTGGCCGCGCGGTCCTTGACGAGCTTCATGAATTCCGGCGTCGAAAGCTCCGCCTCGCCCCGCTTCTTGCGCACCGCGTTGGCCGCCGTGCGCAGGAAGGTGAGACCGGCCACGCCCGGAATCTCCATCGGATACTGGAAGGCCAGGAACACGCCCTTCGCGGCCCGCTCGTCCGGCTCCATGCCGATGATGCTCTCGCCGTTCCAGAGAACATCGCCTTCCGTGACCTCGTAGCCCTCGCGGCCCGCCAGCACGTAGGCAAGCGTGGACTTGCCGGACCCGTTCGGCCCCATGATCGCGTGCACTTCGCCCTTCGGCACCGTCAGCGACAGGCCTTTCAGGATGACCTTGTCCTCATCTTCGAGTTTCACATGCAGGTTCTTGATCTCGAGCATCGTTCGTCAGCCTTCTTGAATAGGGTTTCGTGTGGATTGGACAGCCGTCGTCAACCGACGCTGCCTTCCAGTGAAATGCCGATCAGCTTCTGCGTTTCGGCGAGGAATTCCATGGGCAACTGCTGCAGCACGTCGCGCACGAAGCCGTTCACGACGAGCGCCACCGCCTCCTCTTCCGACAGGCCACGCTGCATGCAGTAGAACAGCATGTCGTCGGAGATCTTTGACGTAGTCGCCTCGTGTTCGAAGTGGGCGGACGAGGTCTTTGCCTCGATGTAGGGCACCGTGTGCGCGCCGCACTTGTCGCCGATGAGAAGCGAGTCGCATGCCGTGAAGTTGCGCGCGCCTGTGGCCTTGCGGTGCGCCGAGACGAGACCGCGATAAGTATTCTGCGAAAATCCGGCCGCGATGCCCTTGGAGATGATGCGGCTCGACGTGTTCTTGCCGAGGTGGATCATCTTCGTGCCGCTGTCGACCTGCTGGTAGCCGTTCGACACCGCGATCGAATAGAATTCCCCGCGCGAGTTGTCGCCCCGCAGGATGCAGCTGGGATACTTCCAAGTGATCGCCGACCCGGTCTCGACCTGCGTCCAGGAAATCTTGGAATTGCGGCCACGGCAATCGCCGCGCTTCGTCACGAAGTTATAGATGCCGCCCTTGCCCTGGGCATCGCCGGGATACCAGTTCTGAACGGTGGAGTATTTGATCTCGGCATCGTCCAGAGCGATGAGCTCGACCACGGCCGCATGCAGCTGATGTTCGTCGCGCATCGGCGCCGTGCAGCCTTCGAGGTACGACACATAGGCACCGCGTTCGGCGATAATGAGCGTGCGCTCGAACTGTCCCGTCTGACGCTCGTTGATGCGGAAATAGGTCGAAAGCTCCATCGGACAGCGCACACCTTCAGGCACGTAGACGAAGGAGCCGTCCGAGAACACCGCCGAGTTCAACGCCGCATAGTAGTTGTCGGACTGCGGCACGACCGAACCCAGGTACTTCTTCACCAGCTCTGGATGGTTGCGCAGCGCTTCCGAGATCGAGCAGAAAATGACGCCCGCCTTCGCAAGTTCGTCCTTGAACGTCGTCACGACCGAAACGCTGTCGAGAACAGCATCGACCGCAACTCTCGGCTTGTCGTTTTTTACACCAGCCAGGATCTCCTGCTCGCGCAGCGGCACGCCGAGCCGCTCGTACATCTTCAAAAGCTCCGGGTCGACCTCATCGAGCGACTTCGGCCCTTCCGCGCTTTTCGGGGCCGCATAGTAGTAGAGATCCTCGAAATCGATCTTGGGATAGGAAACCTTCGCCCAGGTCGGCTCGGTCATTGCGCGCCAGCGGCGGTAAGCTTCCAGCCGCCATTCGAGCATCCAGGCGGGCTCGCCCTTCTTCTCCGAAATGAAGCGTACGATCTCTTCGCTAAGCCCCTTGGGGGCCTTGACCGTATCGATCGCGGTCTCGAACCCGTACTTGTACTGGTCGACGTCGATCTTTCGCACCTGTTCGACGGTTTCTTGAACTGCAGGCATTTCGACCTCTTCTCCCGTGCGCCCTCAAGTGGTGCGCCGTTGGCAACAAACTCTCGATCGTCAGGCGGCCAGTGCCGCCGTTCCAGCGATTGCGGCCCACGCCGCAGAAAATCTCTCCACGTCTTCCTCCGTCGTCCCGCGCCCGAGACTGATGCGAACGGCACCGCGCGCAACATCCGCTGGCAACCCCATAGCCTCCAGAACGTGACTGCTGCCGACCTTGCCCGATGAGCACGCCGCGCCCGCACTGACGGCGAAGCCTGCAAGATCGAGCTTGATCACGTGTGTCTCGGCGAGCTTCCCCGGCAGCGAGACGAGACTGGTGTTCGGCAGCCGCGGACTTGCCCCCCCGATGACAATGCTTTCAGGGCTGCTACGCTGGAGGAGCGCTTCCAGACCGTCCCTGAGAGCAGCGATCTTATGCACAAGATCAAGATCTCGCCGCGCAGCCTCGGCGGCTGCACCGAACCCGGCAATCGCAATGACGTTCTCTGTGCCGGCCCGCCGCCGGCGCTCCTGCCCGCCGCCTGTGATCAGAGGATCGAGAGGCGTACCGTCTCGGACTATGAGCGCGCCCACACCCTTGGGACCGCCCATCTTGTGGGCCGAAAGGGACATGAGCGACATTCCGAGCGCGGAGAAGTCGACCGGGACCCGGCCCGCCGCCTGCGCCGCATCGGAATGAACGACGACGTTGTAGGGTGCCAGTGCAGCCGTCAACTCGCAGACAGGCTGCAATACGCCGGTCTCTCCGTTTGCAATGGCGAGGCTCACGAAGACAGGGGCCGCCGCCTGAGGCTGCCGTGCCACCCAATCCGCCGCTGCGCCGATGTCCTGAACGCCACTTGCCCGGCACGGCAACTCAAGGCGCGGGGCATCGATCCGTCGCGCTGCGGCGAGAACGGCGGCGTGCTCGCAATTGCCGTAGAGCAGCGCACCCCACCGGCGGCCGCCTAAAGCAGTTCCATTTGCCTCCGACGCACCACTCGTGAAGACGATCTCGCCGGGGCGCGCGTTGACGAGTTGAGCCACCTGCTCGCGCGCCGCTTCCACGATCGCACGTGCGGCCCGGCCCTCCCCATGGATCGAGGACGGGTTTCCGAAAACGTCGAGCGCGGTCAACATCGCGGCGCGCGCTTCGGGCCGCAACGGCTCCGTCGCGTTATGATCGAGATATGTTCGCGGCGCTGTCATTCGGCGGCGAGCCTCTCCTGGCCACGTGCCTCGATGCCGGCGGTGCGAGGCCCTCCGTCGATCACGTCCTGAAGCGTGACCGTCTGGAAGAACTGCTCAATGTGCTGGCCGAGCGCTTGCCAAAGCCCATGCGTGATGCAGCGGGTCTCGCCCAGACATCCGGCCTCGCCCTCGCCTGAGCAGCGCGTCATGCGCGTTTCTTCTTCGACCGCCCGCAGAATATCGGCAATCGTGATGTCGGAGGCGGCACGGCCGAGCTTGTATCCACCGCTCCGGCCCCGCGCACTGATGACGATGTCTGCCCGCCTCAGCCGCGCGAACAACTGCTCGAGATAAGCCAGCGACAGCTTCTGCCGCTCCGCGATCGCCGCGAGCGCCACCGGCTCGCCCGCCTGATGACGCGCCAGATCGGCCATGGCCATGACGGCATAGCGTCCCCGGGTTGTCAGTTCCATTCAAACGCCTCCAGGCTCTCGAAAGGCAGGGTCTCGCCGGGCGCGGACACGCTCGCCCCTCACGGAGCTTGCAATTGGGGACGGCACTCGTGCTAAGAGGTCCGCCCGTCCGGGATTTGGCGCCCGCCAGCCCGTCAGACTTTCGAAGAGTTCTAATCTCGCCTGTTTATGGAAATTCCGAGCTTTGAAGTCAAGTATTCGCCGGAACACGCGACAACACGGCTCCGTGAGGAGTGCAGACCCTCGAAGTCCCAGCGATTTTTCCTGACGAGCAGGCAACACCCATCGGCCCTTTCCGGCCGCCAGCAGCGATAGAGCGAGGCTTGAAGACCTGATGCCCGAACTAATTCTGAATGGGCCGGCCGGCCGGCTCGAGGCCCGGTATCACCACGATCCAAAGCCGGACAGCCCGATCGCCCTCATCCTCCACCCCCATCCGCAATTCGGGGGCACGATGAACAATCAGGTGGTCTATTCGCTGTATTACACGTTCGCCGACCGGGGCTTTTCGGTTCTGCGCTTCAATTTCCGTGGCGTCGGCCGCAGCCAGGGCTTCTGGGATGGCGGCCCCGGAGAACTCGCCGACGCAGCGAGCGCGCTGGATTGGCTGCAGATCGTCAAGCCCGACGCCAAGTACTGCTGGATCGCCGGCGTTTCCTTTGGCACCTGGATCGCCATGCAGCTTCTCATGCGCCGCCCCGAGATCGATGGCTTTATCTGCGTCGCCCCACCTTCAAATCTCTACGACTTCTCGTTCCTCGCCCCATGCCCCTCTTCCGGCCTGATGATCAACGGAGACAAGGATAGGGTCGTGCCGACCGCGTCGGTGGCCGAACTGTCGACCAAGCTCAAGACCCAGCGCGGCATCAAGATCGACCATGAGGTGGTGCCCGGCGCCAACCACTTCTTTGAAAACAAGACGGATGAACTTCAGTCCGTGGTGGGCTCCTACCTCGACCGTCGCCTGCAGCAGGCGGAGGAAGAATACGAAGCCAAGAAGGCGAGAGAACGCGAGCGCGAAGCCGAACGCCAGAAAGAGCGTGAGCGCGAACGCAATGAAGCGCCGCCGGCGGCCGTCGATGACGGTGATGAATGAAGCATCGGGCCCCGCGGATGCGGGGCCTTTTCTTTTCACGCAACCGAAGACGACGGTGGACGGGAGATGACCCCGCCCGTCAGGGGCCGGGCAACGCCCGTCGTTCCCGGAAACGTGATTGGCAGGCCCAAAAGGGCGCGCACCGCAAGGTAGCCCCACGCCTCGGCTTCCACCGCATCACCGTCCAGTCCCACGGCTTCCGCCGGAACCACGGCATTCTGTACGAGCCCCGCGAGCCCGCTCATCATCGTTCTATTCTTCCGTCCGCCACCGGCGACAATCCAGAGTTCCGGTTCCTCGGTAAAATGCTCGCGTGATTTTGCAAGAGCAGCCACCGTGAACTGCGTCAGCGTCGCGGCACCGTCCTCCAGCTCCATCCAATCGACGACGTCCCACACGAAGGCGTTTCGGTCGAGTGACTTTGGCGGCGGCAAACTAAAGAAAGAGTGCGACAGGCAGAACCTCACCACCGCATCGTCGGCAAGGCCCTTCGCTGCCGTCGCACCGTCACGATCGTAGGCGACGCCCGCGCGCTTCATCATCCAGTCATCGACAAGCGCGTTGCCCGGCCCCGTGTCGAAGGCCAGCAACGTGCCATCGCGACCGATGTACGTCACGTTCGCCACGCCGCCGATATTGACGAACGCAATAGGGCGCGCCGCCAGAGCTTCGACGAGGGCGCGATGATAGACGGGAACGAGCGGCGCCCCCTGTCCGCCCGCCTCCACGTCGCGAGCGCGCAGATCATGAACCACCGTCAGCCCGGACAGCTCAGCCAGCAACGCTCCGTCGCCGATCTGCACCGTCAGGCCCCGCTCGGGCCGGTGCAGGACAGTCTGGCCGTGGAAGCCGACAACATCGATCCCCGCC
>JBLMYE010000388.1:0-7374 GCA_050258115.1 Deltaproteobacteria bacterium
CAACGACGCGACGCTCGTCGCGCCGGTGGAGAGCCGCGCCGAGAGAGCGGCAGAACGCGCCGACATGTCGCCGGGTGGATCGCGTGGGCAGCGCCTGCGCGACGAGCCTCAGCGCTCGGGCGGTGACCATCGCCGCGGCGGGGACACACGGCCGTTCGATCCGCTGAAGAGCCGCTCGGCTGCGCCATCGGGCGGCCGCCCGCATGCCAACAGGGATCGGGACGACGACCGCCGGCACGGGAGCCGCCCGCGTCCGAACCACTCGTGGGGCAACGGTTTCCGGGACAATAGCGGATCCGAGCGTTCGCGGCAGGCGCATGGCGTAACCGTACACGCCGATCCCGTGACCGAAGGGCGTCCGCAAGAGGGGCGTCCGGTCCGCCGCGACCGGCATGATACCGCCGATGGCCATCATTCCGCCCACGCGGGAGCGCGTCCGCAGCGCGACCATGGGAACCGCCACGGCGACCGGCATGCGAACCGGGACAGTCGCCGTCCGCACGGCCAAACACAGCGGCCGGACGAGCCTCGCGCGCGCGGAGACCGGTTCGTAAGCGAGCGTCAGGATTCTCAACGTGAGGATCGGGGCTCCAACAATGGTCCTGCGCGATCCGGAATCGGCGGCGTGAAGTTTCTCAACGGTGGCAGAGAGCGTCCACGCAGCCATTCGGCCGCGCCGCGCGGCGATGACCGCCGCAAAGCACCGCAAGGCCGCTCTCGCGATCATCGTTGACGCGACAAGGCGTCCGGGGGGCGCGGTTGCACTCGCCCCCCGCCGCCAGTATCACTCCCGTAGGATTGAAGCCGGCTTCCTCGCCCTCTTCAGCAGAGCCGCCTCAGCACTGTGCAAGATGACAGCCAACGAGAAACCCGCCCTAAAGCTGATCGCCCTCGATGCCGAGGATCTCGACGTCGTATCCGCGCACCTGCAGGATGCCGTCATCAACGTGGGCGAGATGGCCTATCTCAAGAAAGAGCGGCGGTTCGCCGCGATCGCGAACCGCTTCGACTGGACCGATGCGCTTGGCCAGCGCAAGCGTGCGAGCGGGTACACGCGGCGGCGCACCGGGCTTCGGTTCGAGCACGTCATCGGCGCGCAATTGGCGCAAATCGACCTTAGCGACAAGAGGCAAGTGTTAAACGTCCTCGCGATCCGGTTCGAACCGACCACGGCGCCAGAGGGATTCATCACGATTTCCTGTGCAGGTGGCGCTGCCATCAGGCTTCACGTCGAATGCCTGGAGGCGGAACTCAGGGATCTCGGTGCCGCCTGGACGACCAGGTCGAAGCCCAACCATCCTGATGAAGAGACTGGCGCCTAGACAAGCTCTGCCGTGCCTGAGCCAAAGCCTCCCGCCCACATCCAACGCTGCGGACCGCCCGAATGCCCAAAACTCTTCTGACCTCCGATCCTGATTTCGAGGCCGCCTTCGTGCAGCTTCTTTCGGAGAAACGCGAGGTTTCCGAAGAGGTCGATGCCGCTGTTCGATCGATCATTTCGGATGTGCGAACCCACGGTGACTGGGCTCTCGTTCAACTCTCGCAGAAATTCGACGACGTCGATCTTTCCAAGAGCGGCATCGCGATCTCCGCGGCGGAAGTCGACGCGGCGGTGGCACAGTGCTCGAAAGAAACCCTGGACGCTCTCGCCTTCGCGGCCGAGCGAATTCGAGCGCATCACCAGCGGCAGTTGCCCAAGAGTGAGCGCTACACAGATGAGGCCGGGGTCGAACTCGGCGATCGCTGGACGGCCGTGGAGTCGGCCGGCCTCTACGTTCCGGGCGGTCTGGCTTCCTACCCATCGTCCGTTCTCATGAACGCCTTGCCGGCCATCGTGGCCGGTGTGCCTCGGATCGTGATGGTGGTGCCGAGCCCACGGGGAGAATTGAACCCGCTCGTGCTTGCAGCGGCGCGGCTGTGCGGCATCACCGAGATCTATCGTATCGGCGGCGCACAGGCTGTCGCCGCTCTGGCCTACGGCACGCAGACGGTCAAACCCGTCGTCAAGATCGTCGGGCCGGGTAATGCCTATGTGGCGGCGGCGAAGCGTCAGGTGTTCGGCACCGTCGGCATCGACAGCATCGCTGGTCCGTCCGAAGTGCTCGTTATCGCGGACAAGCATAACGATCCGGAGTGGATCGCCGCCGACCTGCTCGCGCAGGCCGAACACGACAAGGCGGCTCAGTCGATCCTGATGACCGATGATGCGGCGTTCGCAAAAGCCGTGGAAGCCGCCGTCGCGCGCCAGCTCACCAATCTGCCGCGCGGAAACATCGCCGGTGAAAGCTGGAACGTTTTTGGCGCGTCGATCGTTGTGAAATCGTTCGACGAAGCGCCCGCGCTCGCAGACCGTATCGCAGCGGAGCACCTCGAAATCGCGACGTCGGACAGCGAGGCGCTGGCGGCACGAATCCGGAATGCCGGCGCCATTTTCATCGGCGCCTATACGCCGGAGGTCATCGGAGACTATGTGGCGGGCTCCAACCACGTCCTTCCGACGGCCCGGTCGGCACGTTTTTCCTCCGGTTTGGGCGTTCTGGACTTCATGAAACGGACGTCGCTTCTGAAGCTCGACGCCGCTTCGCTTCAGCGCGTCGCCGCAGCGGCCATGACGCTGGCGCGGTCGGAAGGACTCGAGGCTCACAGGCGGTCGGTGGAGATCCGGCTGGCCGGGCGCGCATGAGGTTCAATTGACGACATGAGCGACAGGTCTCCGGCCACGGGCGGCAAGGACAGCAACAGGATCGCTTCGATCCGCATCGACGACGCCTCCATCGCGCGCGGCAATGCGAACATCGAGCACGAGCGCGAAGTTGCCATTTTCGACATTCTCGACGGCAATTCCTTCGCGCTCGATGGCATCGACCAGGGACCCTATCGGCTCGAAATCGCTCTTGCCGACGATCGCTTGGTTCTTTCGGTATTCCCTGAAGGGGGCAGCGACGCCACGGCCGTCCACACGCTGGCCATGACGCCGCTGAAGCGGCTTCTCAAAGACTATTTCATGGTGCTCGACAGCTATTACCAGGCCATCCGGTCGGGGCAGCCTTCGCGCATCGAAGCCATCGACGTCGGACGGCGCGGACTGCACGACGAGGGCAGCCGGATGCTGCAGGAACGGCTGGCAGGCAAGATTACGCTGGACTTCGACACGGCGCGGCGCCTTTTCACACTCATCACCGCCCTGCACTGGAAGGGCTAGCGGCGGTGGTTCAACCGTCCGTCTCGCCGCCTCGAATACTGTTTGCCTGCACTCTGAACGCTGTCCGGTCACCGATGGCGGCAGCTATTCTGCAGCATCTTGCGGGACCGCGGGTCCGGGTCATGTCGGCCGGCGTCCGGCGGGGACATGCCGATCCGTTCGTCATGGCCGTGATGGACGAGATCGGCATCGACGTCACGGCACATCAGCCAAAGGTTTTCCGTGATCTCGGCAGGGAGACTTTCTCGACGATCGTCACGCTTTCACCTGAGGCGCAGCATCATGCCGTCGAACTCACCCGGATCATGAAGGCGGACGTCGAGTACTGGCCGACATTCGACCCATCCATGCTTCCCACCGAAGCGGGGCGGGCGGCCATTCTGGCCGCTTACAGGAAGCTGCGCGATGATCTTCTGGAGAAGATCAAGCACCGGTTCGCCATTTCGGGCGGGCCCACCGTCTGATCATTGCGCGGCGATCCGGTCTCCCGCACAGGGTGGCACAAGGAAATGCACCTCGCGCGGCCCCAGTCCCTTGATCTCCAGGAGACCTCGGCTCTCGAATGCGAAGCGATCTTCGAGTAGCTTCTTGCATCTCGGGCAAACGAGAATGCGGCCCGGTTCGGATAGATTTTCCAACCGCGCCGCGAGATTTACCGCATCTCCCCAGACGTCGTAAGTGAATTTCTGCCTGCCGATCACACCGGCCATGACTGGACCCGACGCCATGCCGATGCGCATGGAAAGCGGAAGGGAACGATCGCCGGCAATGCGATCTATGATGGCTAGCATGCGCAAAGCCATCATGGCGAGTTTCTCAAGGTGATCGTTGCACGGCTGAGGTATTCCCGATGCCACCATGTAGGCATCACCGATCGTCTTGATCTTCTCGACACCGTGCGACTGGGCGATGCCGTCGAATTCGGTCACGATCTCGTTGAGGAGAGCGACAGTCTCCGCCGATCCGAGGTTTCTCGCAAGAGCGACGAAGCCCGAGATATCCGCGAACAGGACGGACGCATCCGTAAACTGATCGGCGATCACCGCATCGGGTTGTGCCTTCAGGCGCTCGACGACCGCGCCCGGCAGAATGTTGCGCAGGAGATTTTCCGTCTCGGCTTTAGCCTGCTCGGCCAACCGAAATGCGTAGTAGACGGAGGCTGCGATGAGCGCCACCGTGGTGATTGCTGCCTGCACGTAGATGCTGTCGATGACCTCCTTGTCGGCTGGGACGAGCGCCTGACTTTCGGGGAACCAGAACCATGCCGCCAGATGCAGTGCCAGCCCCGACAGGATGACGGGTGCGACGAGCCAGATCCGGTGCAGCCCGAAGACGACAAAGGGCGCGGCCGCGCCGACGAAATATTGCAGATGAACGCCCGATCCTCGGCCGAGGTACATCGTGAAAGCAATAAGCGCGGCCCATTCGGCAGCAACGATGATCAGGGCGCCGGCGACATCGTTCAAACGATGCGCAAACGGAACCGCAGCAGCGGCGGCCACAAGGGCGAGGTTGATCCAGATAATCGGTTTGTAGGTCTCGTAATCGAGAAGAGTATGCTGCACCGCGTAAACGAGCGTTGAGACGATGATCAGGTACGCGATCATATTCAGGATCATCAGGCGCCGCTTCACATCGGACGGGTAGCCCGATGTTCCTGCTTCGGCCATTCGACCGATGACGCGCCCGATCGCGCGCAGCTGCGGCAGTTCGCCGATGCTGGCAATGCCGTCCCGGATCGGCGGCAAGACCTGCTTCAGCCTGTTCATTGCGACCGCCCTTCCGTCCGGCGCGGGAGCCCGTTCTTCATGCCACTCCCGCAATACCCTCCAAAGCATCGATGTCGCAGATCAGCGTTTTTTCCTTTCGCTCGATGGCGCCGCCATCCTCCAACAGAGCCAGCGCGGCGTTCACCTTGGGCCGGCTCGCGCCGATGAGGAGCGCCAGTTCGCTCTGGGAGATCGGTAATTCGAGCGGCACGCGTGTGCCGGCTTTCGCCGGTGCTTTCTGGCTGACGGCTGCGAGAAAGAAGCGAGCCAAGCGAACTTCGATAGGATAGAGGGCGATCCCCTCGAGCTGCTGGTCGGCTTCGCGCACGCGGTTGCACAGGAAGCGAATGACGGACTCGCGCACGGGCGGCCTCGTTTCGATGAGCCGCATGAGTGAGGCCTTCGACAGGGTCTGCACGACGACCTTGGACACCGCGGTCGCGTCGGCGGAGCGCACTCCGCCATCGAGCACGGCGATTTCTCCGAAGACCTGTCCGGGTTCGGCGTGCGCGAACGACAGTTCGCGGCCCTCCGGGGTGAGGACCGAGAGACGGACACGGCCTTGGGTGACGAAATAAATTTCGCGACCGGGATCACCGCGGCCGAATATGATCTGGCCGGGCCCGAACTGTGCTTCGCGCAGTTCGTGCGCTACGGAGCGGCGCTCGTCGGCATCGAGCCCACCGAAGAGGGGGGTGGCGGCCAAGAGGTCGACAAGCCGGTCCTTCGACATCCGCTCCTCCGCGCTCCACGACGGTGCTCGATTTATGGGAAACTCGATCGCAGAGCGCAACGTTTATGCCCCTTCACCGTGAACCTCCGTGGCGTTCAGCCGGCGTGTTCGGGCCGTTCGACAGAGGTTGTATCACCTTGACGAGCATGGCGCATGATGAATGCGAGCGGTTAGCCGTGGTATAGAAGACGATGGCGCCCCGGCGCCCCATTCACGCAGCAGATCGGAGCCTCTTCCGGATGTCGACCGCCAAATCGGCCCTCATCTCCGCCTTTTCACGCACCGACAGCCCCCGGCGCGAAACACTGCGTACGGAGCTAGCCCGGACCCAAGCCCGGGAGCCGGACCAATTACCCCGTCCCAAGCTTGTGCTCGCAAGCGCCAGCCCGCGACGGCTGATGCTACTCGATCAGGCGGGCATCAAGCCGGATGCACTGAGGCCGGCCAGCCTCGATGAGACCCCCAGAAAAGGTGAGATGCCACGCGCGCTCGTTACGCGGCTCGCCCGATCCAAGGCGGAAGCCGCGCGCGATCAGATCGCCAACGATCGCGACATTGCCGACGCCTACGTGCTGGCCGCCGATACGATCGTCACCAACAACCTCAAGATTTTCGGGAAGCCGCAACAGGTCGAGGAAGCCGTCGAGTACCTGAGCCGTCTATCGGGGCGCTCGCACCGGGTTCTAACGGCCGTGTGCCTGATCACGCCCCAGGACAAGGTGCGGACGAAAATCGTCGATACGAAAGTCCGCTTCAAGTACCTCACCAAGGCAGAAATCGAAGCCTACGTCGCGACGCGCGAATGGCGCGACAAGGCGGGCGGCTATGCGATCCAGGGCCTCGCCGGATCGTTCGTGCAGAAGATCAAAGGCTCCTACACCAATGTCGTCGGGCTGCCGCTGACGGAAGTGGTCGCGATGCTCGTCTCAGAGGGGTTCCCGATTCATTTCAACTGGATCCGCGCTGCCGAAGCCGGAAGGGTTTGAGCATCCCGCGTGTCCTGAGGCCTGGACCCGAGCCGATGAGCCAAAACACGCCCAAGGAAAAAACAGGGCTCGTCTGCCCGACGTGCCGCAAGCCGGCCGTTCACGAGCACCGGCCGTTCTGCTCGAAGCGCTGCGCCGACATCGATCTGGCGCGGTGGCTCGGCGGTCGCTTCGTCATTCCGGGCGGATCACTCGACGTGGCCGACGACAGCGGCGGGGAGCCTGGTGACGGGGCGGGCGGTTCGCGACGGGACCCAGGCCGGGAGACGGATTAGGGTGCGGAGGCCCGATCCGCAGCACGCTCACAATGGCCGCTGGACAGGGGCCGAAGCGGCACCTATAAGACCCCGTCTTTCGCCCGCGGCCGCGTGCCGGCCGGGCGAAATTGCCCAGGTAGCTCAGTTGGTAGAGCATGCGACTGAAAATCGCAGTGTCGCTGGTTCGATTCCGGCCCTGGGCACCATGACCTTTCCGGACTGATGAACCGGGATAGCGGCCGCAACGGCGGCATCATGGCAACACTCCTCCGATATCCTGCACCCAGTGCGGCCCGCAGCGGCTTCCCGCGGCTTGCCGGAGCGTTCAACTCAAAGCAGTCTACAAGCTGAGGGTCTCAGCATCATTTCGACAGGTGGCCGCGCCGCAGCGGAGCGCCTGCTCCTGTTCCTTAAAACCCAAATCTCC
>JBLMYE010000389.1:0-12866 GCA_050258115.1 Deltaproteobacteria bacterium
GAGATTCGTCGTTATCGGGATCGAAGTTTTCCGGACCCTGCACAATGACGCCCGAACCCGTGACCGTGAAGCGTTCGCCGATCGAGCCTATTTCACTCGACGTGTTGTAGCGCACCTTGCCCTGATCGTAGCTGACACCCACCGTCAACTGGTTTGGACGTCCAAAGATGCGCGCGCGTTCAGTGGCCATCAAGGTACCGCCCCAGCTTTCGGCGTCCTGATTGATGCGTTCGATGGAGCCGATGGGCAACGCGCCAACGTCTTCGAACGCGTCGTAGTTGAAGCCTGGCCCGAAGACCTTCTCAAGAGTCGTTTCGGGGTTGATCTCCTCATCGTCATCGTCGCAGAGCGCGATTGCGCCCGGGGTCGCCGAAGTAAATGGATCGTCGCAAGGCTCCACTTCGGAGAGGTTGCCGTCGATGACTTTTGACTTGAACTTCCGGAAGTAACCGATACCGGTGAAGGACAGCGTTTCCGTCGCCTGTACGGTGGCGTTCACCGTCGGCATCAGGACTTCCAGGTCGGTTTCCTGCGGATGGGTGAAGGTGCGGTTCCAGCCCACATCCAGAACCTCGACCGGCGCGGCGGCAACGACGCCGGCGTTGCTTTGTGCGGCGGTGAGGTTGACATGAACCTCGACGGCGCTGCCCTTGAACCCGAGGTCACCGTAGAAGCGTTCGTAGTTGGCTTCCGAGAAATCACGGAATCCGTTCTCGGTCATCAACTCGAGGGCGGCATAGGCGCCGAAGGTTCCCGAGTTGGCTCCGGCCTCCATCGAGATCTGGCCGCGCCCGAATGAACCGCCCAGCGCGTCGATCGTACCGCCCTGGAAGCTGAACCCGTCCTTCATGGTGATGCCGATGGCACCGCCGATGGCGTTCAAGCCATAAATCGGATTGGCGCCGATGACGGTCATGTCGCGAATGGCGATGGCCGGGATCAGGTCGAGGTTGACGGTGTCGCCGAAGGATTCGTTGATCCGGACGCCGTTCTGATAAACCGCGAGGCCTTGGGAGCGGCCGCCGATGGGCGAGGCATCGAAGCCACGGAACTGGATGTCGGGCCGGGTACCGCCACCCGCGGTGTCGGTGATGATGATGCCGGGGACGAACTTCTCCAGTGCGTCAGGAACCTGACGGACGCCCTGTGCCTGGATCTGGCCGGGGTTGATGCGCGACACCGCCTGA
Organism: Deltaproteobacteria bacterium; assembly: GCA_050258115.1. Lineage (GTDB taxonomy): Bacteria > Pseudomonadota > Alphaproteobacteria > Rhizobiales > Hyphomicrobiaceae > JAGVSR01. The sequence goes on from JBLMYE010000389.1 coordinate 1,188, forward strand.
GGAACTTTCGCGACCGGGACCCCATTCTGGAATTCGGACTGGAAGTTCGTGCCCGTGCCGGTGCCACCACCCGCTCCTGCTGCCGCAACGCCGGAACCGGTTCCGGTGGCGGGCGCCGGCGCAACGGCAATCGCCGTGTCGGCCGTGGGCGGTCCCGCGACCTGTTTGACCTGCGGCTTCTGGGTGACCGTGACTTCCGGCAAAGTTGTATCCGAATCAATCTGATCGGGCACGGAGGTGGCCGCCGCCGGAGGTGGCGGCTGCGGGACTGGTTCCGTCGACTGCGCAGCAGGTGGCGTCGCGGGCGTGGACTGTGCCGGGGGAGGCGTCGCCTGGGTCTCGGCTGCGGGAGGCGCCGGAGCTTCGGACGCGGGAGGTGCCGGTGGCGGCTCCGCTGTCTGAGCGACGGCTGGTAGCGTGCCCGCAAGCAGGCTCAGCGCCGCGACTCGGGCAACTCGTCTCTTCTGCATAACTTCCGGACCCCCATCCGAACTGGAATCAAAACCCATCTATTTCCGTGTGAGGACTATGCTCGTTCATCGTTGAGCGGCAATCCGGATTAGTTCCCGAACCAAAGATGGACGGCTGATTTCAAAACGTAGTTGCAGGCCCGCACCGGGAAATTCTCCCGACGTTCCGCTTCCCTAAGCCGCGCATCGATTGGACCCGGTGGGCGATACCTCTTCGACTGACCGATTCGCCGATCGGTCAACGACCCGCGGCTCGGGATCGAGGCATTAAGGAATGCCGTTGACCATGCTCCCGCACGGCCCCCCTCCGTCCTGCATCCACCGGAGGGGAGCGCCGGGATTTTTTCCCGGTCCAAGGCCTTTGCCAAGTTGCAGCCAATTTGGAACGGTTCTTAGGAAAAACTCCTTGATCTCCAGTGGCTTCGACCGCTATTTCATGGGCCGCCGGTTGGTGCCGGCCAGCGCGCCGGTCCCTTCATCCGCTCATGAGATAATTGTGATCGCGGACGCCTGTGACGGGTGAAAGTTGTAAGGTTATATAAGAACAGCTTTTCTGACCCGAGACCGATCGGGCCGTGAATCGAACGCGCATGCGCGGCTGAAAACCACGACGGATGAACCGTCGATGCCCACCTGGGGAGAGACGACTTGATTCGCATTCATTCCTTCGCCGGTATTCGTTCGTTTGGTCGGGCTTTGACACTGGCGGCCGCTGCTAATCTGCCGGTCGTGGCCCACGCCGGCGAAAGCGCGCCGGCAGCCGCGAATCCCGCGCCGGCGATTACCGTCGAACTCAACAAGCTCGAAACGGTCGACAAGGGCTGCCGCGTTTATACCGTCGTCGACAACCCGAGCCCCACGACGTTCCAGACCTTGAAACTCGATCTCATCCTGTTTCACACGGATGGAGTGATCGGGCGCCGCCTCGCTCTCGATCTTGCTCCGCTGAAGGGCCAGAAGAAAACGGTCAAGATGTTCGATCTGGAAGGAACGCCTTGCGATAAGATCGGCAGCTTCCTTGTTCACGACATCATGGAATGCAAATCCGAAGCCGGGGCCCTCGACAAGTGCCTCGATGCGATCACGCTGAAGTCGCTCAGCAACGTCCAGATCACCAAGTAAACAGGCCCTCCGCGAAGGAATACTGCCTTGCTCCTGACCGCCTCCCCGCAGTCCACCCTCTCCATCATGGAGCTCGTCGCGGCCGCCGACCCGATCGTCAAGGGCGTGATGCTTCTTCTCGTGCTTTCGTCGGTCGCGTGTTGGGCCATCGTGATCGAGAAGTCGATCCGCATGTGGCGGCTGAAGTCGGACGTGAAGGCGATGGAGCATCTCGCCAGCGGCGATCTCGACGCCGCCAACGCCGACGGTCTCGTTCGCCGCGTGCTCAGTGCGGCGGAAGCCGAGGCCAGCGACGGCAGCTCGCGCGGAGAGGCCCGTGGCGAAGTGCGTGCGCGGCTCGAACGCGCGATGAAGCTGCGCTTCAAGAGCGAGCTGGAATCCATTGAAAGCGGATTGCCGTTTCTGGCGACCATCGGCTCGGCGGCTCCGTTCATCGGCCTCTTCGGAACCGTCTGGGGCATCATGAACAGCTTTACCGCGATTGCTGCGCGCCAGGACACGAGCCTCGCAACGGTGGCGCCCGGGATTGCCGAGGCCCTGTTTGCAACGGCGCTCGGTCTGGTCGCAGCCATTCCGGCGGTCATGGCCTACAATCACTACGCTGTTAAGCTAGGCCGGGCCGCGCAGCGGGGAAATGCAGCCATTGTGGACATCGCCAAGGCCATCTCGCGGCCGCACGCTGATGCAGCAGCTCGCGTCGAACCTCTGCGCGCCGGAAAGGCCTACTGATGGGTATGAGTGCCAACCTCTCTTCGGGAGACGGCGAAGACGGTGGGTATCGTCCCATGGCCGAGATCAACATCACGCCCATGGTGGACGTGATGCTCGTTCTGCTCATCATCTTCATGGTCGCCGCGCCGCTCATGGTGACAGGCGTGCCGATCGAACTGCCGAAGACCACAGCCGCCAAGCTCGGGCAGTCGAAGAAGCCGATGGTGGTGACCCTGACGGCTGACGGGACGGTGCAGATCCGTAACGAATTCGTTTCGCGAGAAGCTCTGGTGCAGCGTCTGCGCGAGATCCGCGCCGTCGAAGGCGATGCCGTCGTCTACGTTCGCGCGGACAAGAAGAACCCTTATGGCGAGGTCATGGATCTGCTCGGGCAGGTCGGCCAGAGCGGGTTTGGCCGCGTGTCCCTGCTCTCGCAGCAACCGAACACGGGAAGCGGGGCGCCCGCAGCCAGCGCCGCACCGCAGCCCGCCGCACCGGCCACAGCCCCCTGACGTCGAGGACACAAACGTTTCCATGTTCTTGAAGACCGTCACCTGGCTCGTTTCACTCGGCGCCCATGCAGCATTTGCGGTGTGGCTGTTCGCCGTGCCCGGCGGCGCGTCGCTCGATTCGGGCGACGGCGACGATCAGGTCTTCGTCGAGCAGAGCATCGCGATCGAGGGTCTCGATATGTGGGGGCAGGACGACGCCACCGTTCAGGCGGTGGAGGCGGAGCCGCTCGAGGCCAGCGAAGCACGTCCCGCCGTCGAGGAAGTCAAGGAGATGGAGAAGGTCGAGGAGACCACCGTCGTCTCCTCCGAGAGCGGTCCGGAGCAGGAGGTGGAAGAGGTTAAACCCGAGCCTGAGAAGCAGCCGACCCCGCCGCAGGTCGCCACCCTTGCTCAAGAAGCGCAGGTCGCCGTGGAGGAAAGGCGCGCAGCCAGCGCCGCCAGGTCGGGTGGCGATGCCACGAGCCACAGCATGTATCTCGGAAAGTTGCGCAGCCACCTCGAGAAGAAGAAGATCAATCCTCGAACGCGGCAGGTCGGGACGGCCGTGGTTCGTTTTACCGTAGACGCGGCGGGCCAGCTCCTGACGCGCGAGATCGCCCTCAGTTCCGGAAACAAGCAGCTTGACGAGGCGGCGATCGCCTCTGTGGAGAAGGCGGCCCCCTTCCCCGCCATGCCCGACGACATCGACAAGGGCCCGCTGGTCGTCTCGGTTCCGTTCCGGTTCACGGTCCGCTGAGGCGGAGGCCGCTCGCCTCCCCGCGATTGCGCGCGTAGTTAACCGCGCTTTATCCATTGCGGAATAGTCTCAAGCCGATTTTCTGAAGATCGGTAGAACCATGATCCGCAATACGATCGGGAGGCAGAACGGCGGCTCGCTGATGGGGGAGTACGCTTCTCTCGTGGGGCAGGCCATCCTGCGCCAGAGGGCACGTCAGGCGGAACAGACCGCGCGGATCGAGACGGAACTCGCCAAGAGGGTCAAAAGCGAGTTCATCGCCAATATGAGCCATGAACTGAGGACGCCGCTCAATACCATGATCGGCTTCTCGAAGATTCTGAGCGAGCACCACAAGCGGCCCATTCCCGATGCTGAAATCGTGGAGTATGCGAAGCTCATTCATGACGCGGCCGGCCATCTGCTGACCGTCATCAACGATATTCTCGATATTTCGAAGATCCAGAGCGGGCACTACACCCTCGACGCGCGCGAAACGAGCGTCGAAGAGGTGCTGCAAGCCACTTATGCGGCGAGCAAAGCCGCTGCCCGGGAGGCGGGGGTCACGATCGAGCTGTCGATACGGGACCATCTTCCGATGGTGCGTGGAGACTCAGCGAAGTTGCGCCAGGCATTCAGCAATCTCGTCTCGAATGCGATCAAATTCACGCGTCAGGGCGGCGCGGTGAAAATTGAAGCCGTTCATCTTCCCGAGGGCGACGTCGGCGTCTTCGTGCGCGACACAGGCATAGGCATGTCGCCAGACGAGATCAAGCTTGCGACGACACTTTTTGGACAGGTCGACGGAAGCCGTGGCCGCTGGCGCGAAGGCACGGGGCTCGGTCTACCGATTGCCGGTTCACTGATCGAATTGCACGGCGGAAATATCAAGATCACGAGCGAGAAGGGGCAGGGAACCGAGGTTAGCGTCCGCCTTCCCTCGGCCAGCTCCTTCAATATTCGAGACGCCCGCGACGCGCTGCTCGGCGGCGGCGGAGTTATTTGATTGCAGGCACACGGGGCCAAGAAGGATACCATGCAAAATCTCGTTGCAGATTCCCATCTCAAGCTGCGGATGACGGTCGACGGCTCGATCGGACGGATCGTCTCGGTGACGGGATCGAAAGCCATCGTTCTTCTGGATACCCCGAAGGATGGGACCGTCCGGAACGTACAGGACCGTCCCGAGATGGGGACGCTCTTGGCCATCGACACCGCCAATACCGTCGTTCTGGCCATCGTTTCTGCCCTCAGCGTACCTGTTCCCGCCCAGCGCGAAGGTGAGACCGAAATCTGGATCGCCGAATTGGGCCTCGTCGGTGAACTCTGGCGCTCCGGAACCGGGGAAGCCGCGACCTTCAATCGTGGTGTCACGGTCTACCCCGGACTGGGAGACCGGGTCCGGGTTGCAACGAAAGCGGAGCTCACGCTCGCGTTCTGCGGCAGCGACACCCGCTCGGTGCGCGTCGGCTGCATTCGCCAGGACACGACGATCGATGCCCGCGTGCGCGTCGACGAACTGCTCGGCAAGCATTTCGCCATCCTCGGCACCACCGGAACCGGCAAGTCGTGCACGACCGCGCTGATCCTTCGCTCCATCCTCGATCAGCATCCGGCGGCCCATATCGTGCTTTTGGATCCGCACAATGAATACGCCACCTCGTTCGGCGAACTGGCCGAGGTGATCAGCCCCTGGAACATGCAGTTGCCGCTCTGGCTCCTCAACTTCGAGGAAGCCGTGGAGGTTCTCGTCGCCGATCCGGAGCGCAAGCAGGAGATCGAAATCCTGCAGGAACTCATTCCGCTCGCCAAAGCCCGCTATGCCGCGGGCCGCCAGACGGATCAGAAGCTGCGTCGCGGCGCTCTGGACCACGGCCGCTTCACCGTCGACACGCCCGTTCCCTATCGCATTTCCGATTTGACCGGCCTCATCGATGAGCGCATGGGCAAGCTTGAAAACAAGCGTGACCTTGCACCTTATCGCAACCTGAAATCGCGCATTGACACGATCTCGCAGGACGGCCGTTACGCCTTCATGTTCGGGTCTCTCACCGTCTATGACGGCATGACTCAGATCCTCTCGCGCATCTTCCGCGTGCCGGTGCAGGGCAAGCCGATCACGATTCTTGAATTGACCGGTATTCCCACCGAAATCGTCAACGTCGTGGTCTCGGTGCTTTGCCGCCTGACCTTCGATTTCGCGCTGTGGAGCGAGGGCAAGGTTCCGGTGACCCTCGTCTGTGAGGAGGCGCACCGTTACGTGCCGCTCAACCCCCACGTCGGCTTCGAGCCGTGCAAGCGGGCGATCGCGAAGATTGCTAAGGAGGGCCGCAAATACGGTGCTTCGCTGTGCATCGTGACGCAGCGTCCCGCGGAAATCGATCCAACGATCCTTTCACAGTGCAATACGGTCTTCGCGTTGCGCATGTCGAACGATCGCGACCAGTCGATCGTATCATCGGCCATTTCGGACACGGGCTCGGGACTTCTGGAATTCCTGCCCGCGCTTGGACAGCGTGAAGCCATCGCGTTTGGCGACGGCGTCGCCCTGCCCGTCCGTATCAAGTTCGACGAACTCCCTCGAGACAGGCTGCCGCGCTCTTCTACGGCCAAGTTCTCGGAGAAGTGGCAGAGCTCGGTCGGGGACGAAAACTTCCTGGAACAGGTCGTCGACCGCTGGCGCGCGGCCGGTGCCGGCCACGGCGTCGACACCAATCATCAGGCGGCCATGCTCGCCGACGCGATGACGATCACGGGAATTCGTGCCGAAACCGCCGATCCCCAGGGCGGCATGAGGCGCGACCTTGCAAACCAGTCTCCGTCCTCGCAGCCGCGTGCTCCCGGCAGCACGCTCCTGCGGCGCGATCCGGCCGCGACGCATACCGCACAACCGCCGACTCCCCCGGCGGCCGCGCCAAGCGGCGGCGACCGGCTGTCGCTCAGGGAGCGCCTACTGCGTCCAAACCCGACACGGTGACAGTTCAGAAAAGATCGGGCGCATCCGCAAGAAGCGGCTGCGCCTTGTCTTTGTCCGACAACAGCGCATCGCTCTCCGGGACGTGCCAATCGATCCCGAGGGCGGGATCGTTCCAGCGTATTCCCCGGTCAAGCAGCGGAGCGTAGAGTCCCGTCACCTTGTAGAAGACTTCCGTGTCGTCCTCGAGTGTGACGTATCCATGCGCGAAACCGGCCGGCACCCAGATCTGACGTCCGTCCGCTGCTGAGAGTACGGCCGAGACGTGCTTTCCGAAGGTCGGCGAAGCCCGGCGGATATCGACGGCGACGTCGAGAATAGATCCGCGCGTGACGCGCACCAGCTTGCCCTGGGCAGCCGGCGGAAGCTGATAGTGAAGCCCGCGCACGACACCTTTCATCTTCGAGTAGACGTGATTGTCCTGCACGAAGTCCGCCTGCATTCCGGCGCTGCGCCAGGTCGCAACGCTGAACGTCTCGCAAAAATAGCCGCGCGCATCCGTGAATCGGCGCGGCGTCAGGATCTTCACGTCTGGGATTGCAAGAGGCTCGATCTGCATGCAGCGATGTTTCGATGTCAGCGTTTCGGTTCGACCGGTCGCAGGTCGACCACGCGGCCCGCCTCGGTAATCGATGGTTCAGATGGCGCGCCCGGCGAAACGGCCGGCAGCGACTCTTGCGTTTCCCGCTCCTTGGTCAGGAACCTGCGCCAGCTCAACGGAATGGCCGCCAGATAGCTCAGTGAGACAATAGCGAGTGTTTCGTAGGGAAAGGTGAGAAGACAGGCGACGAGGCCGATGGCCAAGATGAAGATCGGCAAGACGTATTCGCGGCGGATGCGTTCGCCCAAAAGCTTGCCCGAATAGGTCGGGATCGTGGATACCATCATCACGGCGATGATGACGGTGTAAACGAGCACGGCGCTCATGGCGAGGCGCGAATTATTGGCGTCCAGCCCCAGCTTGGAAAAATAGAACGGCAGCAGCACGACGATGGCGGCGGCCGGGGTAGGCATGCCGGTGAAGTAGTTCGACTGCCACTTGGGCTTCTCCTCGTCGACGGCAACGTTGAATCGGGCAAGGCGCAGGGCCGAGGCCAGCGCAAACATCATCACACAGATCCAGCCGATGCTCTTGATGTCGACAAGCCCCCACGTGAACAGCAGGATGGCCGGTGCAACGCCGAAATTGACGAAATCGGCGAGGCTGTCCAATTCGGCACCGAAGCGGGACGACGCCTTGAGCAGACGCGCCACGCGGCCGTCGATGCCGTCGAGCATGGCGGCGAAAACAATGGCCGCCAGCGCGACATCCCAGCGGCCTTCGATGGACATCCGGATCGAGGTGAGACCGGCGCACAGCCCGAGCAGGGTGAAGAAGTTCGGGACCAGCATGCGAACCGGAACCCGCTGGTGAGAGAACAGGCGGCGGCGACGGCGGCGCGTGATTTCCTTTTCGATGTGCGGCAGTTCGGGGTCCATGCTTGCCTCCAGTCCGCCAGTGCGGAAACCGATGAGTGCTACGGTCCGGCCGCCTCGGCCATTTGCGATCGCAGAACGCACACCTCTGGAACCCAGTGGATCAAACCCGCCGGGCTTCCCGTTCCGGCTCAGATGATTTGAGGTCCGCCAAGACGGTCTCCCCTGCAATCGCGCGCTGACCGACGGCGACCAGCGCACCATGTCCCGGCGGCAGAAACGTGTCGACGCGAGAACCGAACCTGATCAGACCGAAACGCTGACCGGCGCCCAGCGCATCACCTTCCTGCGAAAAGGTCACGATGCGGCGGGCAACGAGACCGGCAATCTGAACCACTCCTATTTCCTGTCCGGAGGGCGTTTCAATGACAATCGCGCGCCGCTCGTTGTCTTCGCTTGCCTTGTCGAGTGCGGCGTTGAGGAAGGCCCCTGGGATGTACACAGAACGCTTGATGCGGCCGGCCACGGGGGCGCGGTTGATGTGAACGTCGAAGACGGAGAGAAACACCGAAATGCGGACGCGCTCCACATCCCCGAGGCCCAACTCCGCCGGCGGACGGACTTTCTCGATCATCGAGATGCGGCCATCTGCGGGCGACAGCACCAAACCTTCGCGCAATGGCGAGATGCGATAGGGATCGCGAAAGAAATAGCAGATCCATGCCGTGACGCCGGCGGCGATCCAGCCGATCGGGTCCCAGATGAGGAAGCCAAGCAAAGTCACGAGCAGCCCAATGCCGATGAATTTGTGACCGTCCTGATGAATGGGCACAAAGACGTCGAGAATGGTGTCAAGCAGGCTGTGGTTACGATCGGACAAGGGGCGAAGGCTCCGTACGGCTGTGACCTCAGGTTTCACATGCTGTTTAGCTGCTCGGCTGCCGGGTGCCTAGTGGCCCAAGGAAGCAGGTGCCGCTCCTCCGCGTCCGCTGAGCCGTTCCGGCGGCGGCCGCGCGGCCCATTTTTCAGAGCGGTAGCGCCACGAACCGCGTATCGCCCTTGGAATCTTCGACCAGCATCAGCACCTGCCGTCCGCCTGCTTTCTTCACTTTCTCGATCGCAGCATTGAGATCGGCGACGGTGGCGACCTGACTTTGCTGGGCTTCCACAATGACGTCGCCGAGTTTCAGGTTCTTTCCGGCGGCCTGGCTTTCCGGGTCTATGCCCGTCACCAGCAGACCGGTGACCTTCTTGTCGAAGCCGAGTTGGGTGCGCAGTTCATCGGTGAGCGGGGTGACCGTGAGGCCGAGAACCCTCTCGGGAACAGTCGCCCCATCTTCCTTCTTTTCCGGTTCAGCTGCCGCCGGCTCCGCGTCGTCCTCTTCAAGCCGGCCCACCACGACCTGCACAGTCTTCTTTTCGCCGGCGCGCAGGAGATCGACATCCACCGACTTGCCGATCGGGGCCTGCGCGACGAGACGCGGCAGACCGCGCATGGTGGACACTTCCTTGCCGTCGAATTTCAAGATGACGTCGCCGGGCTGAATCCCGCCCTTCGCGGCGGGGCTTTCGGGCGTGACGGCCGACACGAGCGCGCCCGTGTTCTCCGTCACTCCCAGACTCTCGGCGATGTCTTCGGTGACGGTCTGAATCTTCACGCCCAACCAGCCACGCCGCACCTCGCCGAATTCCTTCAGCTGCTGGACAACCGCCTGCACCGTATCGGAGGGAACGGCGAAGCCGATGCCGATCGAGCCGCCCGTCGGGGAAATGATCGCTGTGTTCACGCCGATTACTTCGCCGCTCATATTGAAGAGCGGTCCGCCTGAATTGCCCCGGTTGATGGCCGCATCGGTCTGGATGAAGTCATCATATGGACCCGCGTTGATGTCTCGCTGTTTGGCCGAGATGATGCCGACCGTCACCGTACCGCCGAGACCGAACGGATTGCCGATCGCCATCACCCAATCGCCGACCTTCATGTCGTTGGACGAACCGAACGACACTGATTTCAGTGGTGTTTTCGGAGTGACCTTCAAAAGCGCAATATCGGCCTTGCTGTCCTTGCCGAGTACCTTGTCGACCTTGAGCTTCGAGCCATCGTGAAAATTGATCACGATTTCGTCCGCGCCCTCGATGACGTGGTTGTTGGTAACGACGAGCCCCTCGACGCCGTCGATGACAAAGCCGGATCCCAGAGACGAGACCTTGCGGTCCTGGGGCGCGCCACGGCCACCGCGCTTGTTGAAGAACTCATCGAAGAAATCTTCGAATGGAGAACCCTTCGGAACCTTCGGCAAAGGCACACCGTCCGGCGACTTCGCCACCTGGGTGGTGGAGATGTTGACGACCGCATCGGAGAGCTTCTCGGCGAGCGGTGCCACGGACTGGGGACCATCGCGGTACGCGGAGGCCGGCAGGGCCATAATGCCCAGAATGCCGAGGCTCGTGACAGCGAGCATGGCTTTCCGTATTGGCGTCCAGTTCGTCGACCGCATTCAAGTCTCCCCGGGGAAGCATTCCTTGTTCCGGCGCCGCGCAGGTGCCGGGCTGAGGGCGCATTGTGAGCGGCCCCGCCGTCAAGTCAACGCCGCCTTTGCGACGTTCGCCGCGCCTGCACTGCGTGGCAAGCGCCCGCAGCGCATACGATTTTCTCATAACTGTACAGCGGCCGGACGACAGCCCTAGCCGCGGACGAGCCAAACCAGCAGCAATCCGCCGGCGACGGCCGTCCAGCCCGAGGCCCTCAGCGTCGATTGAGGCATCTGGTTGGCCATGTCGAGCAGATGCCGGGCCATCTGCGGGGCGAGAGCCCACATTAGCCCCTCGAAAACCAGAACGAGACCGGCTCCGACGATGAGATCGCTCATGGTGGCAGCAGGTCCCGTTCCAATTCAGAGGCGTTGTGGATCAGGGCTTGGGCGCCTGACCGCTAGGATCGTTGAAGTATTTGAAGAACGGCGAGTCCGGCGACAGTATCAGCTTGCTGTCTCCTGACTTGATGGCCTGCTCATAGGCCTGCATCGACCTGTAGAAGCCGAAGAAGTCGGCATCCTGGCCATAAGCCTCGGCGAAGATGCGGTTTCGCTCCGCATCGCCCTGGCCGCGCAATTCCTCACCCTTGCGGGTCGCATCGGCCTTCAGAACTGTGACTTCGCGATCTGCCGTAGCGCGAATGCGGTTTGCCTCGGCCGTGCCCTGGGAGCGGAACTCGGCCGCCTCACGCTCGCGCTCTGCGCGCATGCGCTCGAACACGCGGATCGCATTCTGCTCGGGCAGGTCAGCGCGCTTGATGCGGACGTCGACGACCTCGATGCCCAACGGAGCGGCCTGAGCGTTCACCTGCTTGGCGATGCGAGCCATCAGGTCTTCGCGCTTGTCGCGCACGATGTCGGAGAAGTTGACCCCGCCGAGCACACCGCGCACCGCCGATTCCACGATCGGGCCGAGCCGGGAGGGAACGGCGCCTTCGTAACGCAACGTTTTGTAGAACTCGAGAGGGTTGGTGATGCGATAGCGCACGAAGCTGTCGACCACGAGACGCTTCTGGTCGAGCGCGGTCACTTCCTGAGGGGACGCATCGAGATCGAGGATGCGCTTTTCAAAGATGTCCACCGTGTCGACCACGGGGACCTTCCAGTTGAGGCCCGGCGTGGTGATGACGTCGACGGGTTCACCGAAGCGCAAGACGAGCGCCTGCTCGTTCTGGTGGACGATGAAGGCCGAGGCATAGAGAGCGGCAGCGCCCGTCAGCAGGGC
>JBLMYE010000390.1:0-4532 GCA_050258115.1 Deltaproteobacteria bacterium
AGGGTGCCTATCTCATGACGCGTGAGGGACGGCGGATCTATGACGGTATCTCGTCCTGGTGGGTCGTCACGCACGGCCACCGCCAGCCCGAGATCGTCGAGGCGATCAAGCGGCAGGTGGACCGGCTCGATCAAGTCATCTTTGCCGGCTTCACACACGCGCCGGCGGAAGAGACGGCCGAAAAGCTACTACGCCTGGTCTCGCGAAGCCTCGGCAATCGGGATCTGGCACACGTCTTCTATTCCGACAGCGGATCGACTGCGGTGGAAGTGGCCTTGAAAATGGCGCTCGGTTACTGGCGCAACATCGGCGCGCCGCGTTCGCGCATCATCGCCCTCGAACACGCCTACCATGGCGACACGATCGGGACGATGTCGGCGGGTGCGCGCGGGATCTTCAATGCGCCTTACGAGCCTATGCTTTTTGACGTGGCCCGGCTGCCATATCCCGAGGCGGGGCGCGAGGAGGCGACGCTCTCTACACTGGAGACGTTGCTGGCCGAAGAGCCGACGGCGGCGCTGATCGTCGAACCGCTGATCCTGGGCGCGGGCGGAATGCTGATGTATGGAGCGCCCTTGCTGCGGCGGATGTTCGAGATCACGAAGGCGCACGGCGCACTGTTCATTGCCGATGAGGTGATGACGGGCTTCGGACGGACAGGCACGGCGTTCGCCTGCGAACAGGCCTGCATCACCCCCGATCTGATTTGCCTGGCGAAAGGCATCACGGGAGGCGTTGTCCCGCTAGCGGCGACGTTGGCGACACGCGCGATTTTCGATGCTCACTATTCGACCGACCGCACGAGAACTTTCTTCCATTCATCGAGCTACACGGCCAACCCGATCGCCTGCGCCGCGGCCTCGGCCAATCTCGACATCTGGCTCGCCGACCCTGTTCTGCCGGCGCTCGATGGTCTCTGCTCGATGCAGCAGGAGCGGCTGGAAGCTCTGGCGGCGGACAAGCGATTCACCAATCTGCGGCGGACCGGCACGATCACGGCCATCGATCTCGATGTCGGGGACCGCGGATACCTTGCGGGTGCCGGGCCGAAGCTCTACGAACGTTTTCTTGCCGCCGATGTTCTCTTGCGCCCGCTCGGCAATACCATCTACGTAATGCCGCCCTACTGCTCGACTGCCGATGATCTCGACCGTGTGTATGCGGCGATCCGCAGTGCAGCCGACGCGGTGGCGTGACGGCTATCGCTCGAAAGTCCGACATGGGTTCCACGATCATCGCCACCGGTCACTATGCGCCTGCCCGCCGTGTCGGCAATGCGGAGATCGAAGCGCGCCTTGGCCTCGAGGAGGGCTGGATCCTGAGACGGACCGGCATTCTCGAGCGGCGCTATGCGGCCGACGACGAGGCTCTTTCGGATATGGCCGTCCAGGCAGGCGAGATGGCGTTGGCGCGGATCGGTTTCGACCGCCACCGCATCGGCCTTCTCATTCTCGCGACGTCCACGCCGGATCACCTGCTGCCGCCGAGCGCGCCACTCGTGGCCCACCGTCTGGATCTGACGGGTGCGGGCGGTATCGACATGGCGGGTGCGTGCGGCGGCTTCCTGCATGCGCTCGCCTACGCGGATGGCTTCGCGCGCCTTCACCAGAAACCTGTGCTCGTCATCGCAGCCAACATCCTCTCCAGGCGCACGAACCCCGAGGAGCGGGCGAGCGTCATTCTGTTCGCGGATGCCGCCGGGGCCGTGCTTGTGGCACCCGACGAGCGGCCGACCGCAGGCATCCGGGGCATCGAGCTTGCGACCGACGGAGCGAGCTACGATCTCATCCAGATCCCGGCCGGAGGCAGCAGGCAGCCGTTCAACACGGTTCGCGATCCTTCCGACACTCTCATGCGAATCCGCGATGGCCGGGCGGTCTTCGCAAAGGCGGTCGAGATGATGGCCGGCACCGCCGAGAAGGCGCTTGCCGCAGCCGGTTTGTCGATCTCGGACGTGCGCTACTGCGTTCCGCATCAGGCGAACGCCCGTATCATCGGCGCGGTGCAGAAAAAGCTCGGTCTACCTGGTGACAGGTTGCTTTCGAGCGTCGCCGACTACGGCAACAGCTCCGCCGCGACGATCCCGTTCACATTGTCTTTGCGTGCTGCCGAGGCTGAACTCAAGAGTGGCGACCGGCTGCTCTTCTGCGCTGCCGGTGCCGGCTTGACCGGTGGCGCTATCGTTTACGAACTCTAGGTGGGACCTGGCACCGGCACGCCCGGACGTACCGGCGGATGACCGAATGGCCGGCGGCTTTCCGCATACACCCTAACTGCCGGCACGGTGACGATCTCGCGCTCCGGCCAGCGCAGGGCGGTCAGTTTGCCGCCGAAGCAGCAGCCGGTATCCACGCAAAGAGTTTCGTTTACCCAAGCGGCGTCAGGCACGGGCGTGTGACCGTAGACCACAGATGTCTTGCCTCTGTACTCGGCGGCCCAGTGATAGCGGACGGGCAGGCCGAATTCGTCCTGTTCGCCGGACGTTTCACCGTAGAGGCAGAACGATCGGATTTTTTCGGAGTCGCGGCCGAGCATCTCCTCTTTCAAACCGGCGTGGGCGACAGCCAGCCTGCCGCCGTCGAGCCAGAGATGGATGGGAAGCTTATCGAGAAATGTGCCGACGTGTGTGCGGAAAGTCGGCGATTCGCTTTCGAACTGTTCGGCGGTACGATCCAGGCCATGAGTGAGCTTGACGTTGCGGCCGGCGAGCCATCGGACGAACTTCACGTCGTGATTTCCGGGAACACAAAGAGCCTGGCCTTCGGCGACCAGAGCCAGGACGAGACGCAGCACATCGGGTGACGACGGCCCGCGATCGACGAGATCGCCGACGAACACGGCGCGGCGGCCGGCCGGCGTGCGCACATGGGCGCGGCGGCCATCGCCAGTGCCGAACAGGCGGGCTTCATAGCCGAGCTTGTGCAGCAAGTCCTGGAGTTCACCGGCGCATCCGTGGACGTCGCCGATGATGTCGAAAGGTCCGGTGACGTGGCGCAGATCCGGACTGTCGCGCCGTGACGTGGTCTTGGCTTCTTCGGTCATATCGAAACGAGCATACCCGGTTTCAATGACGGGCGGCACCGTCCCCGCTGCAATAAAAAAGGGCCCGCGATGGCGGGCCCTTTCGGAAGATCGTCGGACGTTGTTCAGGCGGCTTGCGGGCTGCCGCCCGTTCCGGCGTCGCCGCCGGCGCCGCGATTTTTGCGACCGGCCATGAACTGGTCGAATTCGGCACGGTCCTTGGCGTGCCTGAGGTTGTCGAGGAATTCGCGGAATTCACGCTGCTCTTCCTCGAGCCGGCGGAGTGTCGCCTCCCGGTATTCGTCGAACGCGCGGTTGCCGCTGGAGCCGCCGAAGCTCGTGCGAACCTCATCTCCCCAGGCCTGAGCCGTGCGTTCCATTTTGTCGGCGAAGCGCGAGGGCCACCGCCCCCGATGTGCGCGCGATCCGCATCCCATGCGTCCACTCCATATCAGAAAAGCCAATACGGCCAGCCCAACCGGCCAGAAGAGGATGAAACTGACGACCATCAGGCCGATCCACGCGGGACGGCCCCATTCGTCGAGTTTCATGACCATTTCGTTCATTGCACCCAACCTCCCGTATCCAGATGATGGCCAATGTGAATGTTTATTACATTTACTTATTTGGACCCGCATGAGCGGGTCGTCAAGAAGGGGGTTAAGGTTTTTTGGAATTGCATGACGAACACGCCTCGCCGCAGTGGCGGGGCGGCGGATCAGCCGGCGACAGCTGCGGCGGCTGCTATTTTGCCTGCACATCCAGGCCATCGAGGTAGATCAGCGTCGCGGCCTCGAGAAGATCCTCGGGAGTCATGGGGATCGGGCGCCGCGCGCGGTCGCCTCTGGCAAAAAGGGAGGCAATACCGTGCGACAGTGACCAGATGTGAAGCGCCATCATCATCGCCGGTGGGCGTTTGTCTTTCGGCATCGTCGCGACGAGGGCTTCACAGGCCGTGCGCAGGACCGCGAAGGCACGGTCGGCTTCGGCGGCCATTTCGGGATAATCGGTTCCCGAAAGCCCGCTTTCGAACATGGCTGCGAAATAGGCGGGTTCGGTGCGGGCAAAATGAAGATAGGCACGGCCGACTCGTTCGAACGCTTCGCGGACAGCCGGCTTACCACCGCCCCAGGCACTTTCGAGACTGCGCGCGAACGCCTGGAACCCCTGTCGCGCGACATCGGCAAGAAGGGCGTCGCGATCGCGAAAATGGCGATAGGGCGCGGCCGGCGAGACCCCTGCGACGCGCGCGGCCTCCGCGAACGTGAAGCCCGCCGGACCTTTCTGGGCGATGAGGTCGAGCGCCGCTTTCACCAGAGCTTCCCGCAGGTTCCCGTGGTGATAGCTGCGCCGCGCGCCCTGTTCGTCGCCTTTGCTCCAGTTCATATGAGAATCCTGCCGTCCCGCGGCTTGTAGCGCAGTTGAGAGACTTACGCACCGATTGTCCTTAGAACCGAGGGCCGCACAGACCCGAAAGGAGATGCCCGGGATCGTGCTCACGACATCGCAGG
>JBLMYE010000391.1:0-3592 GCA_050258115.1 Deltaproteobacteria bacterium
CCGTCACCGCCGAGCGCGACGATGACTTCAGCTTCCGGGGGACTCGTGTTGCCATAGCGGGCGGTCAGCCGCTCAAGAGCCGTGCGAGCTTCGGGAACATCACTCGCCACGAAGGCGATGCGGTCGTATTTGTCTCGATGGTTTGGCATTCGCGGCAGGATCACTCACAGCGGGGCCGACGGCACCCACGTTTGCGCTATAACACGCGGGCCGTTGCCCAACGGTAACCGCCGTCAAGCTTTCCGGAGGCTCGCGCACTTGGACCCGCCCGACAAGCCCGTTCTGATTTACGCAACCTATCCCGACCTTGATCGAGCGGAGGCGGAAGCCCGTGTGCTCGTCGAAGAGGGGCTCGCGGCCTGCGTCAACATCCTGCCTGGCATGGTTTCCGTCTACCGGTGGGAGGGGGCTTTGGAGCGTGCCGAGGAGTGCGTGGCCATCGTCAAGACGCGGGCAGGACTGGCCGAACGGGCCATCGCGGCGGCCAGCGCCCGGCATCCCTATGCAACTCCAGCCTTCCTCGTGCTGCCGGTCGAGGCGGGCCTAGCGGCGTATCTCGAATGGATTGCTGCCAGTACTAAGGGGGTCTGAGATCCGCTGCTACATCCGCCCGAGCGGATGCATGAACATCAATTGCACCGATCTTGCGGAATTATAGGTGCGCTTCGCTGGCCCCTGGCGGGGCGCATTCCAGGATTTCTTTGTGCGCGCCGCCTTTCTAGGAGGGGCCGCGGCGGTCGCAATATCGTCGCCCGGCACCTGATCGGGGCTGAGCGCGGCAACGGCCTCCGTCGGCGGCGAGGAGGGAGGCTGCGTCTCGG
Source organism: Deltaproteobacteria bacterium (assembly GCA_050258115.1). Taxonomy (GTDB): domain Bacteria; phylum Pseudomonadota; class Alphaproteobacteria; order Rhizobiales; family Hyphomicrobiaceae; genus JAGVSR01. Next base: position 822 of record JBLMYE010000391.1, read on the forward strand.
TCTGCCAGGGGAGGCGCTCTCCGGCAGGCGATGGCGACCCTGTGACGGGGCCGTTGGCCGCGTCATCGGGAAGCGGTCCGCCGATGGACATCCGGCCGGGCAGGGGGGTCGGGCGGGCGGCGACCTGGAACTCAGGAGCACTCGAGGGCGTACGGGACCCGGCGTCAGCGAGGATCTCTCCAGCTACGCAGCGCCCACCGCGCGACATATAACCGTTGTCACAGGCTTGGCCGCAGACGTCGCCGGTCTGCCCCTTGACGAGGGACAGCAGGAAGACGTCCGGTTCACGGGTGGGAAGTGACGCATTCACCCGGGACACGAACGTTTCCATTGCCCGGCGGGAGCGCTCTCCCCAGCTGCCATCCAAGCGGCCGCTGTAGCAGCCGACACGTTTCAACTCCGCCTGGATCTGGCGCGCAAGCTGGCGCTGGACGTCCAGGTCCGATTTGGGGCTCGCCGCCGCGGGCAAGACCTGCCTTTCGTTCGCAACCACGACGGTGGGAAGCGCATTTCCCGTCCGGTCCGCCAGGAGGTCCCGAGGTGGCAGAGCCGGCGCAATTGCCGAAGCAGCGGCCGGCGAGATGACCGGTCTGCGCAAGTCCGGGTGCTCTGCCGGTACGGTCTCCGGTTCAAGGATGGTCGCCCGGGCCACGATGCGGGAGATCTCCGCGGCCTGTTCCTCATGATCCAAGGCAGCCGGAGCATACTCCGTAGCAAAATACGCAAGACCCGCGCCGACGACGATCAGACCAAGAACCCGTTCCATCGAGGCCCACTCCAAAATCATGGCCCTTATTCTAATGACCTGGCAGGCGAGACTATCGCCGCGCACAACCTTCCGGCGGCTGCCGCTGGTTGAAACCCAGGTTCTTGATATTGGGTTCGGCGCGGAGATCGCGCAGCACCGAAACAATGAATGAATAGAGCCACTCTCGCGATCGGGAGAGGTCTCCCACCAATAAAATTACCAAATATTAACCCATGACGGCGTCCGCCGGAAGCGGGCATTCACAACAAAATGGAGAAGTCAGGGCGCCGGCAGGGCGATGAGCGCCGCTGTTATCGACAGGCGCTTAGCTAGAATGGGGATAAGCGTTGAACAACCTGGGCGGGTCTTGTGGATCATCAGTCAGGGCAAGATGTGTCGCCAGCGCCACCTTCCCGGAGCCTCGCGCAGCGTCTTCCTCCTACGCTTCTGATTCCCTTAACAAAAGATTTCGAATCGCATAGCGTTCCAAATTGAGGGGAGTGTGTCGCGTTCGACACTTGTTTGCTTCGGCCCTTCGCCTTCGATCGTCCACCGGCTGGCTCTAGCGGCAGTCCGGCCTGTGAACAAGGCGAGGATAACTGTCGAAGATCCAGCAAGTCTCGAGACCTATCTCGTGATCGGGAGGGTCCGCGCCGGGTGCCATTTGGGGATGGTCCGGCATGCTCAAGCGGACAGTCTGTCGAGGCGAGGGTGGGCTCGTGTCAGGTCACCAGCTGGTTTTTCCGTGTCTCCTCCGGACAACAAGACAAAGCGAGCCGGGACGAAGGGGGTAACAGCGTCGGGCCGGTTCTGTGCAATGGAGAGGGCTATGCGACACCTAATGGGTGTACTCGGCGTTCTCGCAGCGGGCGTTCTACTCGCCGTCTCGGCTGCGATGAACTGGCGTTTCGGATACAGTCTCGGCAAAACCGAACTCGACGGCATGATCTACGGTTCGGCTTCGGCCGCTGCAGACTGCCTTAAAGCACTCGTGCCGTTCTTCTTTTTCGCCGCTATCAGAAACAGGATGTGGTCGCAGGCTGCTGCGGCTGCGTTGGTCGGTATCGTCATGACCGCCTATTCGCTCACGTCCGCGCTGGGTCATGCTGCCTTGAACCGTCTGGACACGACCGGCCAGCGTGCCGTTCAGGCTCAGACGTACAAGGATCTGCGGTCTGATCTCGCGAGGGCGCAGGAGCAACTTGGCTGGGTGCCTCAGCATCGGCCGATCGGCGTTGTCCAGAGCGAGATCGACAACGCGATGAACCAGCGTCCATGGGTTTGGACGAAGGGCTGCGCGGATGTGACGGGCAAGCAGGGTCGCGATTTCTGCCAGTCCTATCACGCTCTGTCTGCTGAACTTGCGGCGGGGCGCGAAGCGGAAAAGCTGTCGCTGCGCATCAGCGAGCTCTCGGACAAGCTGTCGTCGGCGTCCGGTTCGGCCGTGATGGCCGAGGCCGATCCGCAGGCAGCGGTTCTCGCCAAGCTGACAGGCTTCAGCATCGATACCGTGCAGATTGCGATGACAGTCTTCATCGCTCTGCTTCTCGAAGTCGGCTCGTGCTTCGGCATGTACATCGCCTTCAGCCAGTGGCGGCTCTATGACGAAGTGGCACCTGCCGCTCCAGTCATGGCGGAGATCGCCACTCCCGTGATCACCGCTGCGGCAGCGGTGGCGGCGCCCGTCCGCGAGACGGCCCCCGCGCAGATCTCTGCAAAGCCGCGTTCCGGCGCCAACGACAACAAGTCGGCCCCGGCTCCTCAACGTCTCGTACCTATGGCTCCCGAAACCGATGTGGAGCGCTTCTACAAGGAGAGTGTCCAGACGCAAGACGGTTCCAGCATGACAGCGACCGAACTGTACGAAGAATATTGCGCGTGGTGTGAAGAGAAGGAGAAGGAACCACTCGCGCTGCCAACGTTTGGACGAGAGTTTGGTGAGTTGGGCGTGCAGAAAGCCAAGCTCGGTGGAAGAGTTCGCTACATCGGAATCGCGCTCAAGGGTGCACGGGACTTCGAGGAG
>JBLMYE010000392.1:0-12016 GCA_050258115.1 Deltaproteobacteria bacterium
GCCGGGGTCGCGGTTCTGGGTTTCGAGGCCAAGGACCCGGACGGCTACGGCCGGCTTCTCACCGCTTCCGACGGCAGCCTGGTCGCGATCCGCGAGCACAAGGATGCGAATGCCGGGGAGAGACGGGTCTCGCTGTGCAATTCCGGCGTCCTCGCCTTTCGCGTGCCGAGCCTCTCAGCCATCCTGTCGCGCATCGGAAACGCCAATGCCAAATCCGAATATTACCTGACTGATGCCGTCGCGATCGCCCGCGCCGACGGCATCCGCGCGGCCGTCGTGTGCTGTCCGGAAGACGAGGTTCTAGGGGTCAATTCCCGTGTCCAGCTCGCCATGGCGGAGCGGCTCTGGCAGGACCGCGCACGCCAGAAAGCGATGCTGGACGGCGTCACGCTCGTATCGCCCGATACGGTCTATTTCAGTTTCGACACCGTGATCGGCCGCGATGTCGTCATCGAACCGCACGTCGTCTTCGGACGCGGCGTGACTATTGCAGACGGGGCCGAGATCAAGGCCTTCTGTCATTTCGAGGGAGCCTCGATCGGAGCGGGCGCCGAAGTCGGACCCTTCGCCCGTCTTCGGCCGGGGACGGACCTCGGCTCGAACGTGCGTATCGGCAACTTTGTCGAGATCAAGAATTCCGTTCTCGGCACCGGCGCCAAGGCGAACCACTTGTCTTATGTGGGAGACGGCACGGTCGGCGCCCGGGTCAATATCGGCGCGGGCACGATCTTCTGCAATTATGACGGCTTCTTCAAACATCGCACCGAAATCGGGGAGGGCGCCTTCATCGGGTCGAACACGTCGCTCGTCGCTCCGGTGAAGATCGGCCGGGACGCCTATGTCGGATCGGGCAGCGTAATCACGAAAGACGTATCGGATGAGGCCCTGGCACTGGAGCGCACCGCGCAGGAGGAGCGCCCCGGCTGGGCGGCAAAGTTCCGTTCTCTCATGGCACGCCGCAAGGCCTCCAAGACGGAGTGAGAACGCGGAAGTTCGAAACAGCTATTGATTTGTGGCGCAGTGCGACGCACCGCTTATTCGTTTGTTATCGGCAGGTCGAAGGGAACTACAGGCATGTGTGGGATCGTCGGAATCCTCGCCAACAAACCGGTCGCAATCGACCTCGTCGATGCGCTCCGCAGGCTGGAATACCGCGGCTATGACAGTGCCGGTATCGCCACTCTCGAGGACGGACGGCTGGATCGCCGCCGCGCCGAAGGCAAGTTGCGCAATCTCGAACTGCGCCTTCATGAAAAGCCGCTGCACGGTCACGTCGGGATCGGCCATACCCGCTGGGCAACCCACGGACGGCCGACCGAGCGCAATGCCCACCCCCACATGAGCGCCAAGGTGGGCGTCGTCCACAACGGGATCATCGAGAATTACCGCGAGCTCAAGGCCGAGTTGACGGCGCGCGGCCATGTCTTCGAGACTGACACGGATACGGAAGCCGTCGTGCATCTCGTCACGGACGAACTGGACAAGGGCCTTGACCCTGTCTCGGCGACGAAAGCCGCGCTCGCCCAGCTGCAGGGTGCGTTCGCACTTGGCATCATCTTCGCCGGGCATGACGATCTCATGATCGCCGCGCGCAAGGGCAGCCCGCTCGCCATCGGCTATGGAAAGGGTGAAGTCTACCTCGGCTCGGACGCCATCGCGCTCGCGCCGTTCACCGACACGATCACCTATCTCGACGAAGGCGACTGGGCCGTCATGCGGCGGTCGGGCGTCGAGATCTATGACGAGCACGGCACGCGGGTCGACCGGCCGAAAATCAAGTCGGTGGCGAGTGCGCTTCTCGTCGACAAGGGCAACCATCGCCATTTCATGGCAAAGGAAATTCACGAGCAGCCCGAGGTCGTCAGCCATACGCTCGCCAACTACATCGACATGGGCGCGGGTACGATTGCTTTTCCCGACCTCGGCATCGATCTCGCCCGGATTACGCGTGTCACCATCTCCGCCTGCGGGACGGCCTACTACGCCGGTCTCGTCGGCAAATACTGGATTGAGCGCTATGCGCGGGTTCCCGTCGAAATCGATATCGCTTCGGAATTCCGCTATCGGGAAGCGCCGCTGGTGGAAGGAGGCCTCGCCGTCTTCGTCTCACAGTCGGGCGAAACGGCCGACACTCTGGCGACCCTGCGATACTGCAAGGCCGGTGGCCAGCGCATCGTCTCCATCGTGAACGTCCGCACGTCGACCATCGCGCGTGAGAGCCACGCCGTGCTGCCGACGCTGGCCGGGCCGGAGATCGGCGTCGCATCGACGAAGGCCTTCTCGTGCCAGCTCTCCGCGCTCGCCTGCCTCGCCATCGCCATCGGCCGCGCCAGGGGGACCATCTCGGCGGACCGGGAGATTGCACTGGTCAAGGCTCTGATGGAGGTTCCCCGGCTCATGTCGACCATGCTGCACTCCGAGCAGCAGTACGAGGACCTCGCTCAGTATCTCTCCAAGGCGCGTGACGTGCTCTTTCTCGGACGCGGCATCAATTATCCGCTCGCTCTCGAAGGCGCGCTGAAACTGAAAGAGATTTCCTACATCCACGCCGAGGGCTACGCGGCCGGCGAACTCAAGCACGGCCCGATCGCCCTCATCGACGAACAGGTGCCCGTCATCGTCGTCGCTCCCGACGACGATCTCTTTGAAAAGACCGTATCCAACATGCAGGAAGTCGCGGCGCGCGGTGGGCAGATCATCTTGATTTCGGATGCGCCGCCCGAGAAGACGGGGTGCAAGCTGGTCGCCCACATCAAGGTGCCCAAGGGGCACGATTTTGCCAATCCGCTGCTTTATGCCGTGCCGATCCAACTCATCGCCTACCACACGGCCGTCTTCATGGGCACCGACGTGGACCAGCCGCGCAACCTCGCCAAATCCGTCACCGTCGAGTGAGGCGGCTTTCAGTTAACGCCAGAGCCGCCTCATGTCGGATCGGTGGATTGCCCCAGAATTGCCACCCCGGCAGGCTTGACATAAAGAATGGCGGCCTGAGGTTCTCGATCCGCGTGCTCAGCCGTGCCCGGGGGATGACAGGACGAATGCACGCCAAGACGTTGATCTGCGCTGCCATCGGTGCGGCCGTGGCCTTGGCCGCGCCGCCACTCGCGCATGCCCAGAACGTCCCCGCGCCCCCGGCGGCGGAAAAGAAACCGGCCGCGACCGGCGTCAAATCCTACGAAGCCGGCACCAAGGCGTTCGAAGCCGGCAAGTATGGCCCTGCCATCCAGTCGCTCTCCAGCGCTCTCTCCCTCGGCGGGCTTTCCAGCCAGCAGATGGCAAAGGCGCTGTATTATCGTGGCGTCGCCTATCGCAAGACGGGCAAGTCGGCCCAGGCGATTTCCGATCTGACGTCGGCGGTCTGGTTGAAGAACGGGCTCAGCGATGCCGATCGCGCCGCGGCCATGGATCAACGCCAGGGTGCCTATACCGAAGCCGGTCTCGGCAGCGCAACCCCGATCGGTGCGCCGCCGCTCGATGCGCCTGCCGCCGCGCCGACTGCCCCGCCAGGTGCTGTGGCGGCGGCCCCACCGGAACCGAGTGCTCCTACCGCCGCTGCCGACAGCGCCACGTCATCGTGGTCGGCAACGAGTGCGAAAAACGCCGCCGAGGCGTCCGTGCCCAATCTGTCCACGCCCGCGGGCGGCTACGCAACGCTGTCCTCGCCCGACGCGCCGTCGCTGTCGGCGTTGCCGCAGGGCGAAGCATCCGCCCCGCCTGCCGCATCGCCCATGGCGGGCGTTGGCGACGCGATCAGCAACGCGGGAAGTTCTGTGACCGGATTCTTCAGCAACATGTTCGGTGGAAATGCGGGCAGCGCGACTGGCCAGCCGTCCGCTGAAGTCGCCACGGCCGGCGTCGACACCGCCGCCGCGCCACAGTCCTCCACCGGTGCTCCGGTTCCCCCGGCCACCGCAACGGGCTGGCAAGCAACGACCACCGGACCCGGCGCGGCGGCCGCTGCACCTTCCGAAGCCCCCGCAGCCAAACCCGAGCCGCGCAAGAAGGTTGCAACCGCTGAAAAGCCGCGCACCAAGAGCGCCGGGAAGTACCGGCTACAGGTCAGCATCGTCCGGTCGCGTGAAGAAGCCGAAAGCATCACGGCGGCTCTTCGCGCGCAACACGCGGCCGAGATCGGCGTGGCGACCGCGGCCATCGACGAAGTCACGTTCGGCAACAATACTTTCTACCGCGTGCAGGTTGGCCCCTACGCCAGCGCCGCCGAACCTGGACAATTCTGTACGGCATTGAAGCCGAAGGGTTACGACTGCCTCGTCGTCACGAAGTAGTCATCCCCGTAACTGCAGGCGTTGACGTTGCGGGCCGTGCGTCGCACGATCACCGAATGAGCCGCGAATCCCCACCTCGAGAGCCGGTCCCGTCTCAAGCAGATGGCGAAGCCGTACTGGCCGAAGGCTTGAAGCGGCTTGCCCATGAAGACCCCGAGGTTTCCCTGCGTCTCGGCGCGCGGCTGCGCAACTACTTCCTTGCCGGCATCATCATCGTCGGTCCCTTGGCGGTCACGGTGTACCTCATCAAGTGGTTCATCGGGTTCGCCGACGACTACGTGAAGCCGCTCATCCCGTCGATCTATCTGCCCGAGACCTATCTGCCGTTCGCCATCCCGGGCATCGGTGTGCTGTTCGGCATCGTCGGCTTGACGTTGATCGGTTTCTTCGGCGCCAACCTTCTCGGCCGCTCTCTCATTTCCGGCGGCGAGATCGTGCTCGACCGGATGCCGATCGTGCGCAACGTCTACCGGGCCTTGAAGCAGATCTTCGAGAGCGCCGTCACGGCGACGGAGTCCAAGCGCGCGTTTCAGAAGGTGGGGCTCATCGAGTTCCCATCGAAAGGCTTGTGGTCGCTCGTGTTCGTCACCGGGGAGGCGGGAGGCGAGATCGCGGCGGCGAAGCCCGGGGGCGAAAGCGATCTGGTGGCGGTCTTCATGCCGACCGGTATCGTGCCGCCGACGGGCTTCGTGTGTTTCGTGCCCAGGCGCGAGGTGATCTTCTTGAAAATGACGGTGGAAGATGCTGCCAAGATCGTCATCTCGGGCGGCATGGTCACGCCTGATCAGCAGGTGGCGAGACTGCGCAAGATCGCCGAAACTACCAAGCCCGCCGATTAGGCAGCCCGGAACAGGCGAACGGCCTCGTCGCATTCGAACAGATAGAGCAGCGTGCGCAAAGCACGTCCCCGGGCCGTCGTGAGCGCCGGGTCGCGCTCGAGGATCAGCCGGGCATCGTCCCGCGCCGTCGCCAGCAGCGTCGTGAAGCCCGGTACATCGGCCACGCGGAACTCCGGCATTCCGCTTTGGCGCGCGCCCAGAACCTCTCCGCCACCCCTCAGTTCCAGATCCTTTTCCGCGATCAGAAAGCCGTCCTCGGTCGCCTCCATCATCTCCAGCCGTTGTTTGGCCGTTTCGCCGAGGGGCTGGGCGTAAAGCAGCATGCAGAAGCTCTCGCGCGATCCCCGCCCCACGCGACCTCTCAACTGGTGCAACTGGGCAAGGCCGAACCGCTCAGCGTGCTCGATCACCATGATGTTCGCGTTGGGGACGTTCACACCGACCTCGATCACGGTGGTCGCGACCAGGATTTGCAGTTCGTTGCGCGCGAACGCGGCCATGGTGGCGTCCTTTTCCGCGGCCGCCATGCCGCCGTGCAGAAGCCCCACGCTCTCGCCGAAAATCTGACGCAGGTGGGCGTGCCGCTCCTGCGCGGCGGCAAGATCGCTCACATCCGAACTTTCAATCAGCGGACACACCCAGTAGACCTGCGCACCCTCCTGCAGTTGGACGCGAATACGGTCGATGAGCTTTGCCATCGACTCGGTCGGCACTGCGCGGGTCACGATCGGCTTGCGGCCGGCCGGCTTTTCCGTGAGTTTGGACACGTCGAGATCGCCATAGTGCGTCATGAGAAGCGTTCGCGGAATTGGCGTCGCCGTCATAACCAGCATGTTGGCTCCGCCCTCGCCGCCCTTCATCTGCAACGCGAGGCGCTGATGCACGCCGAACCTGTGCTGCTCGTCGATGACGGCGAAGGCCAGATCGCGGAAGACAACGTCGTCCTGAAACAGCGCATGGGTCCCGATGACAATGTCGATATCGCCCTGATTGAGGGCCTCGAGCAGATGCTCGCGCGGCTTGCCCTTCTCGCGGCCGGTGAGCAGCCCGACCCGCAGACCCGCCGCTTCGGCCAGCGGAGCGATCGTTTCGAGGTGCTGCCGGGCCAGCACTTCGGTCGGAGCCATCAACGCGGCCTGCCCGCCGGCTTCGACCGCGATCGCCATGGCCATCAGCGCGACGACGGTTTTTCCTGACCCGACATCGCCCTGTAGCAGGCGCAGCATGCGATGCGGTGCCGACATGTCGCCGGCGATGTCAGCAAGCGCCGCTTTCTGTGAATTCGTGAGAGCGAAGGGAAGTGCGGCGACGATCTTTTCACGAAACCGTCCGTCGCCGCGCACGGGCCGTCCGCGCTGCGCCTTGAAGCTCTGCCGGACGATCCCGAGCGCCAATTGGTTGGCGAGCAGTTCGTCGTAGGCCAGCCGCTGCCAGTAAAGGGACGACGGCGATACGTCACCGGCATCCCCGGGAACGTGGACATGGCGCACGCAATCGGCAAATGCCGGCCAGCCGCGCTGCTTCAGCCACGCCGCATCCTGCCATTCGGAGAGCTGGGGTACGCGGTCTACCGCTTGACGCACGGCCTTCAGGACGACTTTGGCGGTGAGCCCGGCGGTGAGGGGGTAGACCGGTTCGAGAAGAGGCAGATCCGCCCGCCGGTCCTCCGGCACGATATAGTCGGGATGCGGCATCTGCAGCGTGTCGCCATAGCGTTCGGCGCGGCCCGACACGTAGCGGATCTCCCCGACAGGAAGCTGCCGCTCCACGAAGTCCGGGTCGGCGCGGAAGAACACGAGTTCCAGACGCCCGCTGTCGTCCTCGGTCGTCACCCTGTAGGGGACCTTGGTGTTGCCGCGCGGTGGTGCCTTGTGCTTCAGCACCCGCACCTTGAGCGTCACGATCGCGCCGGGCACCGCATCCGCGACCGACGGCTCGGCCCGCCGGTCCACCACACCCGTGGGCATGTGCCACAAGAGGTCGATAACCCGCGGCTCGCGCACGCCGGGCGGCAGCCGCAAAGCCTTCTTCATCAGGACGGCAAGCCGCGGGCCGATGCCTTTCAGCGTCTCGACAGGCGCGAACAGCGGGATCAGGTCGTCTGGCCGCATCAGCCTCCGGATGCCTCTTCAATAAGCGGAAAAGCCGTCTGTGTTGCGGCATTTCATCGTCGGCCGCGACCCGGGCTCGCCGGGTCTAGCCGGAAGCGGACGCCAACGCTATAGAACCGCATCCGCCGCAGCCCGGGCACGGCCTCGCATGTGAGCCGGGAGGAAACCGGCTCGGCCAGGAAGCGTCAAGCTGTCTTGCCAGAATTCCCCGAAGGACTGCCGCCGCGGCCATGGAAAACACCGCCCCGACCGATGATCTCGTCACCCGGCGCCGCCGGGCTCTCTGGCGCGCCACACACCGCGGCACCAAGGAACTCGATATCCTGATCGGGTCTTATGCCGCGGCTCGCCTCGATGATATGGACGCCGCGGAACTGACGCGGTTCGAAGAGTTTCTGACCCGTCAGGAAACGGAACTCCAGGCCCTGTTACTGGCACCCTGCGCAGCCCTCGACGTGCCCTTCGCCGACATCGTCAATGCCGTGCGAGCCTTTCACGGCATGCCCTCCGCCTGACGCCAATGAAGCGGGACAACGGATCTGAATGACCACCAAGTACGACACCATCCTGTGTGGCGTTCCAGAGGGGCTCGACGCGCTGGTCCTGACGAACCTCGTCCATGAGGCGGCTGGCGATGCGGGGGCCGGACTTCATCTGCACGTCGCGCGTGATGACCGGCGCGCCGAAGAAATCGCGAATGCGCTCAAATTTTTTGCCCCCAAGGTCAAGGTCATCCCTTTCCCGGCGTGGGACACCGTTCCCTATGACCGCGTCGGCCCCAACACCGACATCGTGGCCAAGCGCATTACGGCGTTGGCCAAGCTCGCCCACGGAGGGCGCAAGGAACCGGCCATCGTTCTGACGACAGTCAACGCCGTTCTGCAGAAGGTGCCGCCACGGCTCTTCATCAAGAACGCCATGAAGATCATGGCGCCCGGCCAGCGGATCGACATGGGCGAACTGACACGCCGCCTGTCGCTTGCGGGATACACGCGCTCGTCCACGGTGATGGAGCCCGGCGAATTCGCAGTGCGCGGCGGGATACTCGATCTCTTCTCGCCCGGTCGGCAAACGCCCATCCGCCTCGATTTTTTCGGCGACACGATCGAAACCATCAAGTCGTTCGATATCGAGACCCAGCGCTCGTTGAAGCCCGTTGCCAAGGTCGTGCTGATGCCGGTCTCGGAAGTTGCATTCGGCGAGCACGCCATCGCACTCTTCCGGCGCCGCTATGTCGAACTGTTCGGGGGCGCCACCGGCGACGATCCGCTCTACGAAGCGGTGAGCGCCGGCCGGCGATTCCAGGGCCAGGAGCACTGGCTGCCCTTCTATCACGAGAAACTTGAGACGCTGTTTGACTACGTTCCGGGCGTGAAGATCTCCTTCGACCATGGCGCCGAAGATGTCGTCAAAGCCCGCTTCGAGCAGATCGGCGAACACTACCAGGCGCGGGTGGAGGGGCTCGAGAGCAAAACCTTCGGCGCCGAGCCGTACAAGCCCGTCCCGCCCGAGCAGATGTTCCTGGATGCCACGACCTGGGCGGGCGCGCTACGCGATCACGCCGTCGTCCGCCTCTCGGCATTCGAGCAGGCGGAAGGCCCGCAGGTGCGCTCGATGCAGGCCCGCAAGGGCAAATCCTTCGCACTCGAACGGCAGAACCCCGACGTCAACGTCTTCGACGCCGTCGTCGATCATATTCGCGCCCTCCAGATCGGGAAACGGAGGGTGATCGTGGTGTCGTGGACGCCCGGCGCGCGCGAACGATTGAGCCACCTCCTGACGGAGCACGGCCTGCGTGATGTGCGCAAAGTCGACAGCTACGACGAGGCGCTGGCGCTGCCTGGCGACGTCACGGCGCTGGGCGTGCTCGGCATCGAAGAGGGTTTCGAAACGCCGACCCTGGCCGTCATCGGTGAGCAGGACATCCTGGGCGACCGCCTTGTGCGCCCGCGCCGCAAGCCCAAGCGCGCCGCGAGCGTCCTGACGGAAGCGACAAGCCTCTCCGTCGGCGATCTGGTCGTTCACGCCGACCATGGGATCGGCCGGTTCGCCGGCCTGAAGACGATCACGGCGCTGGGCGCCCCGCACGATTGCCTGGAACTCGTCTACGCGGGGGGCGACAAGCTCTACCTGCCCGTTGAAAACATCGAACTGCTGTCGCGCTATGGCTCCGACGAGGGCGACGGGCAGCTCGACCGGCTGGGTGGCGGCGCGTGGCAATCGCGCAAGGCTCGCCTCAAGAACCGGCTGCGCGAGATCGCCGGCGAATTGATCAAGATCGCGGCGCTGCGCCAGTTGAAGGAAGCGCCGTCCGTCGCCCCCCCGGCCGGGGCCTGGGACGAATTCGTCGCGCGCTTCCCTTACGAGGAAACAGAGGATCAGGCCCAGAGCATCGACGCCGTGCTCGGCGATCTCGCCGCAGGCCGTCCGATGGACCGGCTCGTGTGCGGCGACGTCGGCTTCGGCAAGACGGAGGTCGCCCTGCGTGCCGCCTTCGTCGCGGCTCTCAATGGTCTGCAGGTGGCCGTGGTGGTGCCGACCACGCTTCTTGCGCGCCAGCATTTCAAGACGTTCTCCGAGCGTTTCCAGGGGCTGCCGGTGAAGGTGGCGCAAGCTTCCCGTCTCGTATCGGCAAAAGATCTGGCCGAGGTGAAGGCCGGCCTCAAGGCGGGCACGATCGATATTGTCGTCGGCACCCACGCGCTTTTAGGCAAGGCGATCGAATTTGCGCGCCTCGGTCTCATCATCGTCGACGAGGAACAGCACTTCGGCGTGACCCACAAGGAGCGCCTGAAGAAGCTGCGCGAGGACGTCCATGTCCTGACACTGTCGGCCACGCCGATACCGCGCACGCTGCAACTGGCTCTGACAGGCGTACGGGAATTGTCGCTCATCACGACGCCGCCCGTCGACCGTCTCGCAGTCCGCACGTTCATTTCGCCGTTCGATCCCGTCATCCTGGCCGACGCGCTGAAGCGCGAGCGCGCCCGTGGCGGACAGAGCTTTTATGTCGTCCCGCGCATAGCCGATCTCGACGAAGTGGCCGAATTCCTCCGCGAAGTCGTTCCGGAACTGAAAGTCGCCCGCGCTCACGGACAGCTGACGCCGACCGAACTGGAAGACGTGATGACTGCCTTCTACGAAGGCCAGTACGACATTCTTCTTTCGACCGCGATTGTCGAATCCGGGCTCGACGTACCCAACGCCAACACGTTGATCGTCCATCGCGCGGATATGTTCGGGCTTGCAGCGCTTTATCAGCTGCGGGGCCGCGTCGGGCGCTCCAAGCGCCGCGCCTATGCCTATTTCACGACGCCGCCCAACCGGGTGCTGACGGAAGGCGCCGACAAGCGGCTCAAGGTTCTCCAATCGCTCGATACGCTGGGCGCCGGGTTCTCTCTCGCCTCCCACGACCTCGATATCCGTGGCGCCGGCAACCTGCTCGGCGAGGAGCAATCGGGCCATATCCGCGAAGTCGGCTTCGAACTCTACCAGTCGATGCTGGAAGAAGCGGTGGCGGCGATGAAGGGCGGCGATCTCGCCGAAGCGCAGGACAAGTGGAGCCCTGAAATCGCACTCGGAATGCCCGTCCTCATTCCGGAAAGTTACGTCGCCGACCTGCAACTTCGCCTCGGCCTTTACCGGCGGTTGTCGTCGCTCGAAAGCCGGGCCGAGATCGATGGCTTCGCGGCCGAACTCGTCGATCGCTTCGGCGACCTGCCCGACGAGGTCCGCTATCTGTTCGACGTCATGGAGATCAAGGGACTCTGCCGCGCCGCCAACATCGCGAAAGTGGATGCCGGACCCAAGGGCGCCGTGGTCACGTTCCGCAAGAATGATTTCCCCAACGCTGCGGGGCTCGCAAAATTCCTGCAGACCGAGCGCGCCCGCGCCAAGATGCAGCCCGATCACAAGCTCGTCTTCCGCGGCGATTTCGACACCGCTGCAGAGCGCATCAGGGGCGTCCGCCAACTCGTCTCCTCTCTCGCGCGCATCGCCGGAGAGGCCAAGGCCGCAGCCTGATACGGGGGGCAAACTTCTCCGGTGGACCGCCGCTACCGGGTGCTGTGCTGCGCCTTGTAGGTCTTTTGCAGTTCCGACCGCTTTACCTTGCCGTTCGGCGTGCGCGGCAGGGCGTCGACGACGATGATCTCACGCGGACACTTGTATTGCGCCAGCCGCTCTTTCGCGAACCCGAGGACGTGTGCCGCATCCACCACATGCCCGGGTTTGGCGACGAGGAACGCGCCGATCACCGTCACGCCCTCGCGTGGTGTGATCTCCGCGCACGCAACCTCCGCCACGTCGGGATGCTGCGCGATCGCGGTCTCCACTTCGAGCGGAGACACCCGATAGCCCAGAGCCTTCATCACGTCGTTGGCGCGACCCTGGTGAAAGACGTAGCCGTCGCTGTCGATGATGGCGAGGTCGCCGCCTAGAAACCACTCCCCGCGATAGACGTCTGCCTCTTCGTCCTGGCGGTTCCAGTATCCGAGCATCAAACCGGGATCGGATCGGTGCACCGCAAGCAGTCCTTCTGTGCCCGGAGGCAGCGGATCGGTTCCGCCGTCTACCGGAAGAACGGCCACACGTCGCCCCGGCTGCGCGCGTCCGGGGGAGCCTTCCTTCCGCTCCATTCCCGGACAGGTCGACACGTAGGTCGAAATTTCACTCATGCCCAGCGCTTCGTAGAGTTCGGTGCCCGTGCGCGCCCGCCAATCATCGAACAGTGATGGAGCAGGGGCCTCGCCTGCGATCAAACCATGCCGCAGCCGGC
>JBLMYE010000393.1:0-3465 GCA_050258115.1 Deltaproteobacteria bacterium
GAGAGGCGAAGCCTCGCGTCTACAATGCCGTCGTTCTTCTCGACGATGGCGAGGTAAAGGCGGTGCGCAGCAAGGTCGAGTTGCCAAACTATGGCGTTTTTGACGAGTTGCGTGTTTTCACACCGGGGCCGCTGCCGGGACCCATCATGTTCAAGGGCGTCAAAATCGGCGTGCCGATTTGCGAGGACATCTGGAAAGAGCAAGTGGCGGAGTGCCTTGCCGAATGCGGTGCGGAGATCCTGATTTCCCCGAACGGCTCGCCCTTCGACTGGCCGAAGCCCGATCTCAGAATGAATGTCGCGGTGGCGCGTGTCACCTCCACCGGACTACCCCTCGTGTATCTCAATCTGGTCGGAGGGCAGGATGAACTCGTGTTCGATGGCGGATCGTTCGTCTTGAACGCGGATTTCTCGCTCGCGGTGCAGATGCCGGCGTGGAGGGAAGGTCTCATCGTCACAGAATGGGTGCGCGAGGCAGGGGGATGGGTCTGCAGACCCGGTCAACGCGAGCGGTTGCCGGAAGGCGATGGGGCCGCCTACAGCGCGTGCGTTCTCGGTCTCAGGGACTACGTCGAGAAGAACGGATTTCCGGGCGTTGTGCTCGGATTGTCCGGCGGGGTCGATAGCGCGCTCGTCGCAGCCATCGCGGTCGATGCGCTGGGCGCCGCGCGTGTCCAGGCGGTGATGCTGCCATACAAGTACACTTCCAAGGAGAGCCTCGAAGACGCTGCGGCCTGTGCGAAGGCGCTCGGGATCACCTACGACATGGTGCCGATCGGAGAGCCTGTCGAAGGTTTCGCCGATGCTCTGGCGGGCCTTTTCAGCGGACGTGAACCCGACATTACCGAGGAGAATCTTCAGAGCCGGGTGCGCGGAACGATCCTGATGGCGATCTCAAACAAGCTCGGTCTGATGGTTCTGACGACGGGCAACAAGAGCGAAATGTCGGTCGGCTACGCGACGCTCTATGGCGACATGAACGGCGGCTTCAATCCGGTGAAGGACCTCTATAAGGGCGAGATCTATCGTCTCTGCCGGTGGCGGAACGAAAACGTGCCGGCAGGGGGGCTGGGCCCGGCGGGGCGCTTGATACCCGAGCGCATCCTGACCAAGGCGCCATCAGCCGAACTGCGCCCCAACCAGACGGATCAGGACAGCCTGCCGCCGTATGATGTTCTCGACGACATCCTGTTCCACCTCGTCGAGAAGGAGATGCCCGTTGCGGACCTCGTGGCGCGTGGGCACGACCGCGCTACGGTGGAGAAGGTGGAGCGGCTTCTTTATCTGGCCGAATACAAGCGGCGGCAGGCCGCGCCGGGCGTCAAGATCTCGTCGCGTAATTTTGGCCGCGATCGCCGCTATCCCATCACGAACCGGTTCCGGGAGAGGGCAGCAGGGCCATTGGCGGGAACGCCGGCATTGAAGATTGCCGTCCCGCGCGCCGACGGCGATCCATCCTAGAGGGCCTCGTACTCATGACACCGCACCTTCGTTTTGCGCCGAGCCCGACCGGATATCTCCATTTCGGAAATCTGCGCACGGCCGTGCTGAACTATCTGTTCGCGCTGAAGAACGGTGGCACGTTCCTTCTGCGCCTGGACGATACCGACCGGGAGCGATCGAGCGAAGCGTTCGCAGATCAAATCCGTGACGATCTTCGATGGCTGGGGTTTGCCTGGGACCGCGAGGCCAAGCAGTCCGAGCGCACGATGCGTTACGAAGAAGCCGCCGCGAAGCTCAAAGCCGCCGGCCGGCTGTATCCCTGCTACGAAACGCCGGAGGAACTGGAACGGCGCCGGAAGCGGCAACTCGCGTCCGGGCGTCCGCCGATTTACGACAGGACCGGGTTGAAACTGACCGAGACGGAGCGAGCCCGGTTGCAAGAAGAGGGGCGGGTGCCGCACTGGCGTTTGCGTCTCGACAATTCATCCGATGCCGCCGGGCCGCCGCAGCCTACGAACGTCGCATGGGACGATCTCATCCGTGGGCCGCAGACGGTCGATCTGGGATCGCTGTCCGATCCGGTTCTCATCCGCGCGGACGGGACATTTCTCTACACGTTCACCAGCGTGGTGGATGACATCGATTTTGCGATCACTCATGTAATCCGCGGCGAGGACCACGTCACGAATACGGGCGTGCAGATCGATCTCTTTCGGGCACTCGGCGCCGCGCCGCCGGTGTTCGCCCACCATGCGCTCCTGACGGCCGGCGGCGACCTCAAGATGTCGAAGCGCTCGGGCGACATGGCACTCAAGAGCAGCCGTAATCTGGAACCGATGGCGGTTGCGAGCTACGTGGCTCTGATCGGCACGTCGGAGGCGATCGAGCCTTTGCGTTCCATGCAGGAGCTGGCCGAACGGCTCGATCTTTCGCATGTATCAACGGCTGCCGCGCGGTTCGACCTTCAGGAATTGAAGGCTCTGAACGCGCGCTATCTGCACGCGACGCCCTACAGCGAGGTCGCCGACCGGCTTTCCGCGCTCGGGGTCGGAGGCGGGGAAGCGTTCTGGATGGCGGTGCGCGGGAATATCACCGTTATCGACGAGGCCGCTGAGTGGTGGACGGTCGTTCATGGCACGATCGCGCCGACCATCGAGAATGCGGAGTTCCTGCGAACGGCCGCCGGTCTCTTGCCTGCGGAGCCTTGGGGAGAGACGACGTGGAGCGAGTGGACGAACGCGGTCAAGTCCGCGACGGGTGCCAAGGGGCGTGCCTTGTTTCACCCCCTTCGGCTCGCATTGACGGCGCGTGAGAGCGGTCCTGAACTCAAAGCCCTGCTGCCGCTCATCGGGCGGGATAAGGCCCTTGCGCGACTTGCCGGTGAGCCGAGCTAGGTCAAGGCGTCCGCACTTCGGACGACCATCCGGAGGCGGCATCGCCACCTGAGGCCGTGGTTGCCGGTGTCGGAGTGCCGGCGGCGCCCTGCTTCTGGTTGGGGTCGCCGGCGGCTGGCGTGCCGGCATTGTATTCCTCAGCTTTGCACGAACACCCCTGCACGTATTCCTTACGATAGCGGAATGCGGTCTTCATCGACGAATAGGGTGTGTTGGTCTGCGCGCCCACCATCTGCTCCACTGAACCGCCGGGGTTCTGGTAGTAGAAGAGTTCCGTCGGCGCCGCGCATTTGGACGTGCAGACCTCCGCGTCCCGCTCGAAATGATTTGGGAGCGTCGAGAAGCTCACGGGGAAGTAATAGCCGTCGCACAGCCGCACGCAGACGGTGCGGTAGGTGGCATACGGCAGATTGGCGAACGAACCGCCCAGGCCGCCGCCACCGGAGCCGCTGTCTTCCTGCCAGAGCGACTGATAGGGGTTCTGCTCGCTGCGACGGGCCTGTTGCTGGTACGTGCTGCCGCAGTTGTTGCGGGCGAGTTCCCGGACGATTTCGTCGGTGTAGGAGCGGCCCGACGAGGCGATGAGCTGGCTGCGCTGGTTTTCGAGATCGGCGCGCTGGCGTTTCAGC
>JBLMYE010000394.1:0-2539 GCA_050258115.1 Deltaproteobacteria bacterium
AAGCCTATCCGCGCTTGTCGCATCGCTATTACCGGTTGAAGGCGCGCTGGTTCGGCCTGGAGGCCCTGAACCACTGGGACCGCAACGCGCCCCTGCCCGACAAGCCCGAGCGCATCTTCACCTGGAAGGAGGCAGAGGAGGCCGTGCTCCAGGCCTATGGACAGTTCGCGCCGGAGATGGCCGCAACCGCGAAAGAGTTCTTCGACAAGGGCTGGATCGACGCGCCGGTTCGCGAGGGCAAGGCCCAGGGCGCGTTCTCGGCGTCCACCGTGCCGAGCGTGCATCCCTATGTGCTGATGAATTATCAGGGCAAGCCCCGTGATGTGATGACGCTCGCCCACGAACTGGGCCACGGCGTCCATCAGATGCTTGCGCGCGAGCAGGGGGCTCTACTGGCTCCGACCCCTCTCACGCTCGCCGAGACGGCCTCCGTGTTCGGTGAGATGCTGACCTTCCGCGCCCTTCTCGCCGATACGAAGGACCTGCGCGAGAAGAAGGCGATGATCGCGGGCAAGGTCGAGGACATGCTGAACACGGTCGTGCGCCAGATCGCTTTCTACACGTTCGAACGCAAGGTTCATGAAGCACGCCGGAAAGGTGAACTGACGTCAGAGCAGCTGAACCAGTTCTGGCTCGATGTCCAGCGTGAGAGCCTGGGGCCCGCGATCGACTTCAAACCGGGTTACGAAGTGTTCTGGACCTACATTCCCCACTTCATCAACTCGCCGTTCTATGTCTACGCGTATGCGTTCGGCGATTGCCTCGTGAACTCGCTCTACGGCCTCTATCAGGAATCCCACCCCGGCTTCGTTCAGAAGTACTTCGATCTTCTGAAAGCCGGTGGGTCCAAACACCATTCGGAACTTCTCGCCCCGTTCGGACTGGACGCGCGCGACCCAGACTTCTGGACGAAGGGGCTGCGCGTTATCGAAGGCATGATTGACGAACTGGAGGCCATGGAGAAGGCTGCATGAGCGCGAAGGCCGGGGCGCCGTCGCCAGGACCGCGATCGAGAGACCAGCGAAAGCAAAGCGCCGCCCCGGTCAATACTTGAGCCGGCCTTCGTATTTCACCGCCCAGGCCTCGCCCTTGCCTTTTGCATCGGATTTTTCGCCGGTGGGGGGGATGATCTCTCCCAATACGATCGGCGCTTCCCCGGCCGCGGTCAACGCGTCCGCGACCTCGCCGGCGCGCGCCTTATCGGCAACGACCACCATGCCGATGCCGCAGTTGAACGTGCGCAGCATCTCTGTGTCGTCGAGCCGTCCCGCTTTCGCAAGCCAGCTGAATACCGGCGGCACGGCGATGGACGAAAGATCGATGGCCGCGGCGATGGTCTGTGGCAAAACGCGAGGCAGGTTTTCCGAAAGTCCGCCGCCCGTGATGTGCGAGAGTGCTTTGACCCCGCCGTCCGACGCCCCGCCCGTCGCTTCGATGGCATCCAGAACGGCTTTGACGTAGATCCGCGTCGGTGCCAGCAGGGCTTCGCCGAAGGTGGTCTGCGGCGACCACGGCGCCGGATCGTTCCAGCTGAGGGCCTCACTCTGTGCCAGCCGCCGCACGAGGCTGTAGCCGTTGGAGTGGACACCGGACGACGGCAACCCGATCAGGATGTCGCCGATGGCGATATCGGCGCGCGGCAGGATCTCTCCGCGCTCCACCGCGCCGACAGCAAACCCGGCCAGATCATAGTCCCCCCTGTGATACATTCCCGGCATCTCGGCGGTCTCCCCGCCGATGAGCGCGCAGCCGGCGAGGCGGCATCCTTCGGCAATACCCGCCACCACGTCTTTCGCGACGGAGACGTCGAGGTGGCCGGTCGCATAATAGTCCAGAAAGAACAGAGGCTCCGCGCCCTGCACCACCAGGTCGTTGACGCACATCGCGACGAGATCGATCCCGATCGTCGTATGGCGCCCGCTGTCGATAGCGATTTTGAGCTTCGTGCCGACGCCGTCGTTGGCCGCCACCAGGATCGGATCGCGAAACCCTGCGGCCTTGAGATCGAACAGACCGCCGAATCCTCCCAGGTCCGCATCCGCCCCGGACCGCCGCGTTGCCTTCACGAGCGGCTTGATCGCATGGACGAGCGCGTTACCGGCGTCGATGTCGACACCTGAATCGCGGTAGGTGATCGGTTGGGCCTGATCATCTTTCGTGGTAGCCATGCAACCCCGGCGGTTAAGTGGTCCCGGCTTCGGCGGGAGCGGATTGTGCCTGACGCGGGCCAGACGGCGCGAAACGATGCGGCAGAGCCGCATCCCGATTTTCGCCCGAATGCTCGCGAGAACATGGTTCGCGCTCTATCAGCTTGGGCGCCGCCCGGCAACTGACGGCCGCTGGGGAGGCCACACGAAACGCCCCCAACCTGTTTCAATGACAAGGCTTTTGAGCATGCTCGCGACGGTCAAAGCGCCACGCATCGTGATATCGGCGGTCGGGACGGTTCTGGCGCTCGCAATCCATGCGCCGCCGGCGTGGAGCAAACCGGCGGCCGATCGGGCCTACACCGTGGCCAATTATCCCGTGGAAGCGCGCG
>JBLMYE010000395.1:0-6600 GCA_050258115.1 Deltaproteobacteria bacterium
CGCAAAGCCGACAATGGATCCACCAAACCCGCGCAGTGCGGAGAGAGTTGGGCGAAATCTGGCGCAGGCTGTGAATGCGGGCGCCGTGTGGCGTTCATGTTGCTCTCGTGTTAATTGCCGATGATCCGTGCGGGGCTCGCTCAGGCTGCGATCGCCTGCTGCGCGGTGTGCACCCATTTCGTCACGGCCTCGATATCCGGCGCGTCGCCGCTGCGCAGGATACGAGCCCCGGCAGGCGTAAGGGCAAAAGACAGCACCGCTGAGGAGAGTGCGGACGGGTCGGCGTCGGCGATCTTGTCCAGCGTGTCGTATCCCGCTCCTGCAAGGAGTTGCGCATGGCTGCCGCGCAGGCCCGCAATCTGCAGTACGAGCCGGGCTTCGCTTTTCCACCGCTCGACAGTGACGGCATCGAACCGGCCGCCACCGAGAAGGGAGACGACGTTTTGCGGGTCGGACTCCAGAAAGTCCTTCACTGTCACGATGCCGCCGAGTGCGAGCCGCTCGGCCAACTTTGGACCGATCGACGGCGCGCGTTCCAGTTCGTCGCCTTCCATGAGCTGGAAGCGCGGCGTCCGCTCCCCATGCGAATGGTCATGACGTGGATGATGAGATCCGGTCTGCACCGTGATGGATGGGGTCGCGTGAGCCGGCGCAACCCCGGCGGCCGTTGCCCGCTCAGCCGCAGGATGAGCACAACCGCCGTTTGTTCCTGCTGGTGCAGCCGGCCTCGCAGAGGCGGGCTTGCGCGCCGGCTTCCCGGTCGCGCGCGCGGCGAGACGGTTCGCACGTTCGCGAGCCTGCGCCGCCTGCCGCGGGGCCAGAACTTCCCGCGCGTAGAGATCCCGGACGGTGCGATCGTCTTCGGGCAGTGTGGCCTCAACGCGCCCCGTGGCCATCAACTCGTCGTACATCGCCTGCACCTGCCGGCGGCTCTCGCGATCCGTGATCTTCTTGGTGATCCATGCCGCCGGCATCTTCAATCCGGCCAGCACCGTTGCCGCCGTCAGCGACACCTCCGGCGGCTCGACGCCGGCCTCGGTGATGGCCCGATCGAGGACGAGCGCAAATCCTTTCGCGGCGTAGATAAGGAGGCCGGAGACGGCATCCCGTGCAATTGGATTGAACCCGGCCACCGGATCGCGCACGGCCGTTCTCAAGTCGAAGTGCGTGATCAGCGTTTCATAATGAGGGTTGGCGCGTTCAGCGCCCGCCAGAACGTGCGCGCGCAGCCAATCGCTGCCCGCAGGCACCGCGGGCATTTCGGCCTGATGCTTCGCCTCGCCCTCCGCACGCAGGCTGTCATACGAGCGGCTGATGCTCCATTCGACGGCGCGATGGACGCTGTTCTCGGCATCCGACTGGCCCGTGTGGAACGGGTGGATCGGGTCGGTGTAGTAGTGGCTGAGAACGCCGGTCGCATATACGGCCCGCTCGAAATCCTGCTCGCGAAGGGCCTCCACCACATGGCCGTACCAGTTGGCCACCTTCTCAGGCGCGCCACCCCAGTAGCCGTCGCGGACATGAAGAACGTGGTTCTTGAAGTCCTTGAATTCGTCGTCCGGAGCCTTCGCGCCGGCCAGATAGACATCGGCATACTTCAGGAAGACGCGCCGCCAGGGTTCCGCGTCTCCGCGCGGCAGATAACGCAGAGCATCGAGTGCGAGCTTGTGATGGGTGCCATTCGCATGGGCTGCGTAGACGATGGTGAAAAGCAGAGACATCGGTCGATCCATGATCCCACTGCGGGCGTGTCACGGCCCATGGTTCGTTTGTTCGACGGAAATAGCGCGAGTCGCACACCGGCGCGCCTGCAGGCGGCGATCCCGCAGGGGATACGCGCGAGAGACCGAGAAAATATTGATCGCTATTCGGCTGCGCCGTTGAGGAGCACGTTCGCCGGGCGGTCCGGCGTCAGGGGCCAGCCGCCGATGTAGGGCTTCACCTCGACCCGCTCGCCCATATGACGCTTGCGCTCGACCGAGCGGATCATCTGGCGCAGCCGCGGCTGGATCTCAGTGCGCCAGCGCGTGCCGTTGAACACGCCATAGTGCCCGACGCCCGGCTGAACATAATGGAACCGTTCGTCGTCCGGCACATTCGTACACAGAAGCTGAGCAGCCTCCGTCTGGCCGAGCCCGCAGATATCGTCGCGCTCGCCCTCGATCGTGATGATGGCGGTCTTTCTGATCTTGGAGCAGTCGACGCGCTGACCGCGGTGCATCATGCGGCCATCGGGGAGCGCGTGCTCCTGAAACACGGTGTGGACCGTCTGCAGATAGAACTCGGCCGTCAGGTCCATGACCGCCAGATATTCCTCGTAAAACTCCTGGTGATTTTTGACGCTGTCGCAATCGCCCTGGACAAGGTTGTTGAAGAGATCGACATGCGCGTTCATGTGCCGTTCGAGATTCATCGTCATGAACCCCGTGAGCTGCATGAAGCCGGGGTAAACGCGGCGCATGGCACCCGCGTGAGGCGGCGGCACGAATGAAATGACGTTGTTCTCGAACCAGGAAATCGAACGCTTGCGGGCCAGTTCGTTCACGGCCGTCGGATTGCGCCGCGTGTCGATCGGCCCGCCCATCAACGTCAGCGACGCGGGCTGCAAAGGGTCGTCGTTGTCGGCCATGATGGCGGTTGCTGCGAGTGCGGGAACCGCCGGTTGGCAGACCGCGATAACGTGGGTCTGCGGACCCAGAACGTGGACGAACTCGATCAGGTAATCAATGAAGCTGTCGAGGTCGAAGCGTCCCTCGTAGATCGGGACTTCGCGGGCGTCCGCCCAATCGGTGATGTAGACTTCATGCTCCGGAAGCATCGCAGCCACGGTGCCGCGCAGCAGGGTTGCGTAATGCCCCGACATCGGCGCGACGATCAGAACCTTGGGGTCGTGGCTTTCCGGCGCCCCTTCCCCGAAGTGGCGCTTGAAATGAACGAGGTTGCAGAACGGGCGGGCGCTCACCACTTCTTCGCTCACGGGGATCGCGAGACCGTTGATGCGCGTCTCTTTCAACCCAAAGTGAGGCTTGCCGTAGCGTCGTGTGACGTTCTCAAAAACTTCACATGCAGCGGCTATGGATCTATTGAGTGGTGTTGAAGAAAACGGGTTGAACGGACTCTCTACGCTGTACTTGAGCGCCTCCGCCCCGAAGCGGAGCGGGCCTACGATGGCGTGCGCGAGCTCGTATGCGTAGTAGTGCATGTCCGTGGCCCCCAGATCCTCTTCACGCTGTTGTGCGGTGCGTTGCCGCATCGCACAGGCCGCCATTTTTTGCAGCGCCGAAGATTCTGCAAGTCTAAACGTAAAATGCTTGTGATCACCAGTGAATAACGTACGGAGGCAACGCGCCATCGTACTATTTGGCAAACGCTGTGGCTGGAAATTGGCTTCGCAGTTGCGTCAGCGGCCTTCGCGCCACCAGGCCAAAGTCATCAGGGTGAGAAGGGCAGCCAGCGCCAAGAGTCCTGTAAACAAAGGGAAAATCTTGACGCCGCGGGTCATGTAGGCTTCCCGGTCCTTCAGCGCCATCCACCCGGAACCGGAGAAGACTTTCGCCGTGGTAAGCATACTGATACGCGGCACGTCCACCGCCGCCGGGTCGGCTGCCGTCTCGCGGGAGCCCGTCCAGAACACGCCGCCGCCCGTTTGCAAAGCCATCGGCTGCAGGGCCTTCGCCGACGCCGTCACGTCGCTCATTTCCCGCGGATCTTCCGTGCCGGCGTGAACGACGGCAGTCAAAGGCCCCTCCGGGCCATCGTTGGCGGCCTTATAGAGACCGGGCAGTTTCACTTCTGCCGTTCCACGCCAGACCCCGGGACCCGCAGGCTCCAGCTTGACGTCGACGACAGACCCGTCGGCCGCCGTCAGTTGCGCCGGTGCCACCGTCTCTCCCATGGAGTGGCGCTCGAGCGTCACCTTCAATCCCTTCGCACCCGCGATAAGCCTTTCCTCCTCCAGATCGGGCTCTTTCATCAGCCAGTGCGACAGGCGCCGCAGAAGATCGGAATGCGGACCGCCACCTTCGAAGCCCCGCGCCCACAACCACGCGTGGTCCGACGTGAGTAGAGCCACGCGGCCCTTTCCGCGCTTTTCCAAGAGCAGCAGCGGGCTGTTTTGCGCGCCCGACATGACCGCCGTGCCGCGATCCGTCTTGACCTCTGCCTGACGGAACCATCGCCCCCACGTCGGCGGCTTGCCGTCGGTGCCGGCGCCCGGCAGGCCGCGCGTAACGGGATGCTTTGCGCCCTCCGCCGAGATCGAAGCCTTGAAGGGCTCCTCGAACACCCGCCCGGTCGGCCGCGCAGGCAGCACCGGCGCCAGCGGTGTGCGGTAGAGCGTCGTCGCGCCTGCATAGTCGTCGCCGGCCGCGATCAGTAGCGCGCCGCCGTGGTTCTCCACGTAGCGGGCGATGTTGTCGTAGTAGCTGAGTTGCAGAATGCCGCGATGCTCGTAGCGGTCGAAGATGATGAGATCGAAATCGTTGATCTTCTCCGAGAACAATTCGCGAGTGGGGAACGCGATCAGCGACAGCTGATTGATGGGCGTTCCATCCTGCTTCTCCGGCGGCCGCAGGATCGTGAAGTGGACGAGATCGACTGATGCGTCCGACTTCAGAAGATTGCGCCAGGTACGCTCGCCGGCATGAGGCTCGCCGCTGACCAGCAGCACGCGAAGGTTCTCCCGCACGCCCTCGGCCGCGATCACCGCCCGGTTGTTCACCGGCGTCAGTTCACCCGGCGCCGTTTCGATCTCTGCTTCGAGGATGTTCGTGCCCGCGTGGGGGAAGTCCATCGGGATCGCAGTGGTCTGTCCGATCTCGATGCTTCGCAGTTCATCGGGCTTGCCGTCACGCCGGATTTTCAGTGTGACGAGGTCGCCCGGCTTGGAAGCGCGCCCTGTCTCCACCGCGCGCAGTTCGATGTCGCGAGTCTGTCCGACCAGCCCGTACTTCGGCGCCTTGATGATCTCGATGCGCCGGTCGAACTCGTCGGGTCGGCCGGTGAGCAGTGTGTGGACCGGCGCGTTGAAACCGAGCGACTCCGCCGTCTGCGGCACGTCATGCACTTGCCCGTCCGTCACCAGGATGACGCCTGCGATCCGGTCTGGCGGTATATCGCCGAGCGCCACGTTGAGGTCGGCGAACAGGTTCGTCCCGCGGCTGCCCGTATCGGTGGGCCGGGCGGCCGTGACGTACCTCACTTCCAGATCGGGAATGGCGCCGAGTTTTTTCTCGATTTCCGCACGCACGGCCGCCGTCTGCTCCGGCCGCTTGTCGATGGACTGGCTCGTACTCTCGTCCACGACGACGAGTGCGATATTGGCCAGCCGTTCGCGATCCTCCTGGCGCAGCGTCGGATTGGCCAGCGCCGCGATCAGCGCGGCCAGAGCCAGGGCACGCAGCGCAGCCCCTCGGCTGGGCCGGAGAAGCAGTAGAGCGCAGAGCAACGCGGCGACACCGGCGGCCGCCCAAAGCCAGGGCTCGGGAATAAGAGGCGAGAAGTCGATCGACCAGTTCATCTGTCGGCCCTCACTGTCCCAACCGTTCGAGGAGAGCAGGCACGTGAACCTGATCGGCTTTGTAGTTGCCGGTCAGTGCGTGCATAACGATGTTCACGCCCGTGCGAAGGGCGAGTTCGCGCTGCCGCTCGCCGCCCGGCACGACCGCATAGAGCGGGCTCCCGTTGTCATCGAGCGCCCAGGCGGAAGCAAAATCGTTCGGGGTGACGAGGATAGACGATACTCCGTCCGCGCGCCGCGCACGCCGGTCGTCGCTATCGCCGCTGTCGTCCTTTCGCTCCTGCGCTTCTACCCAAAGTTGCCCCCCATCCCAGCGGCCCGGGAACGATTGCAGCAGATAGAACGACTTGGTGAGAACGTGGTCTTCCGGCACAGGTTCCAGCCGCGGGATGTCGAGCCGCCCAATGAGCCGCTGCAGCGCCGGGCCGCGTTCGCCCGCCATCGCCATTCCTGTCGGCAAACCGTTGCCATAGTCGCGCGTGTCGAAAATGATCATGCCGCCCTGTTTCATATAGGCGTCGATCTTCGCCAGCGTCTCCTCGGGAAGCGCCGCGGCCGTGTCGAGAACCGGCCAGTAGAGCACGGGGTAGAACGCGATCTCGTCTTTCACGATATCCACGCCGCGCGGCTCGCCAGGTTCGACCGCCGTCCGCGCACGCAGGACTTTGACGAGCCCCGATAGTCCTTGCTTGCTGACGCCATCCACATTCGGATCTCCGGTCAGCACATAGCCGAACGTGACGTTCGCGGTCGCCTCGACGGAAGCGGCATCTTGCGGCGCGACTTCGGCTGGAACCGTGACGGTCGGCTTCTGTGGCGCCGCGCGACCGGGGAACGTGAACCGGCTCGGCAGATCAAAATCCTGGGCTCCGGATGGAGAGGGCGCGAAAGCCGTGAGCGAAACACCGAAAAGAACCGCAGCAACCTGCGGACCGGAACGTCGCAGCAGGGCGCCTAGCCCGCCCATCAGCAGCAGAATGGCGAGGATGTCTGCAAATAGTAGCGTCAGCGCCGCAGAGAGCAGGACGGGTTTCAGAGCCGTGGCGCCCTCCTGATTGTAGCCGATCCGTTGTGCGCCGGCC
>JBLMYE010000396.1:0-3710 GCA_050258115.1 Deltaproteobacteria bacterium
TCGGGTATCGACGTGGAGGGTCTGTGATGCCAAAGATGACCAAGCGCCGTCAGGCCATCATGGAGAAAGTGGATCGCCAGAAGGCGTATCCCATCAATGACGCGGTAGCGCTGCTCTCCGAACTGGCCACGGCCAAGTTCAAGGAGTCGCTGGACGTGTCGGTCAACCTCGGCGTCGATCCGCGCAAGTCCGACCAGGTCGTACGTGGCGCCACGACGCTGCCGCACGGTACCGGCAAGACCGTCCGGGTCGCGGTATTCGCCCAGGGCGCCAACGCTGACCAGGCCAAGGAAGCCGGCGCCGATCTCGTCGGGTTCGAGGATCTCGCCGACCGCATCAAGGGCGGCACGCTCGATTTCGACGTGGTCATCGCGACGCCGGACGCGATGCGGATCGTCGGTCAGCTGGGCAAGATCCTGGGCCCCCGCGGCCTCATGCCGAATCCCAAGACCGGAACCGTGACGCCCGACGTGGTGACGGCTGTGCGGAACGCCAAGGCCGGGCAGGTGCAGTTCCGGACCGACCGCGCGGGGATCATCCATGGCAGCATCGGTCAGGTCGGCTTCGATGCCGACAAGATCCGGGAGAACCTGCAGGCGCTGATCGCGGACCTGCGCAAGGCCAAGCCGGCGTCCGCCAAGGGCGTCTATCTGAAGAAGATCACGTTGTCGACCACCATGGGTCCCGGCGTGATGATCGATCAGTCGTCGCTCGAGGTCTGAGTTCGAGCGACTCCAGTTTTGAAGGTGCCCGCCCGAGCCTCGAATTCGGGCGGAAGCCGTCAAAAACCGTAGGTGGCGGAACTTTTCGCCTTAATTTCCTACGTAGACGGTAGAACCTGGTTACGCGCGGCGGCGACTGCGTCTCCTCCGCGTTCGGGTTCGCCGTAACTTGCGGTAGCAGAGGATATCGGCGATATCCGAGGAGAAACGATGGCAATGAAGCTTGAACAAAAGCAGGAAATCGTTGCTGAAGTCAATCAAGCCGCAAACAGCGCGTTGTCCGCGGTAGTCAGTGACTACCGGGGGCTGACCGTGAGCCAGATGACCCAGTTGCGCGCCAAGGCGCGCGAGTCGGGTGTCTATCTCAAGGTCATTCGCAACACGCTGGCTCGTCGCGCAGTGGCAGGCACGGAGTTCGAGTGCCTCGCCGGAGCGCTGGTCGGACCGACCCTGCTCGCCTTCTCCCAGGAGGATCCAGGGGCGGCAGCCAGGCTGCTGAAGGATTACGCCAAGCAGTTCGAGGCCCTTGAGATCAAGGCCTTGTCCGTTGGCGGCCGGATGTACGGCCCGGAGGAGATCGACCGGTTGGCGAAACTGCCGACCCGCGACGAAGCGATTGCAATGCTGATGGGCGTGATGAAGGCGCCGGTGGCCAAGCTAGCGCGCACCCTGAACGAGGTGCCCGGCAAGCTGGTCAGAACGATCGCCGCCATCAAGGACCAGAAGCAGGCAGCCGCCTGACGATTGGCATTCGGTTCACGACAGATTCAGTAACCAGGAGACAGACAACAAATGGCACTTTCCAAGGAAGACATTCTCAACGCCATTGCCGAGATGAGCGTCATGGACGTGGTCGATCTCATCGCGGCCATGGAGGAGAAGTTCGGTGTGACCGCGGCTGCGGCCGTGGCGGTAGCTCCGGCGGCAGGCGGCGGTGACGCCGGTGCGCCGGCAGCCGAGGAGAAGGACGAGTTCAACGTGATTCTCGCGGGCTCGGGCGACAAGAAGGTCAATGTGATCAAGGTCGTACGCGAGATCACCGGGCTCGGCCTGAAGGAAGCCAAGGCAATGGTCGACGAGGCGCCCTCCACCGTCAAGGAAGGCGTGAGCAAGGCCGAAGCCGAAGACATCAAGAAGAAGCTGGAAGAAGCCGGCGCATCTGTTGAGCTCAAGTAATCGAGCCTGGCAGTTGCGGGACGGGCGGGACACTCGTGCAGTGTTCCGCCTGTCGTCATTGGGGGAGCCCACAAACTCAGTTGCATCAGGCCAAGCAAGCTAGCCAGATCGGGAGAAACTAATGGCGTACAGCTTTACCGAGAAGAAGCGGATTCGAAAGGACTTCGGGAAACTCCCGGAATCCATGGAGATCCCCTATCTTCTCTCCATTCAGATCGATTCGTACAACCAGTTTCTGCAACTCGATCGTGGACCGGAGAAGCGCGCCGAGACCGGTCTGCATGCGGCATTCCGTTCGGTGTTTCCGATCATCAGCTACTCGGGCAACGCTGCGCTCGAGTACGTCGACTACCGGTTGGGCGAACCCGCCTTCGACGTCAAGGAGTGCGTGCTCCGCGGGATCACGTACGCGGCTCCGCTGCGCGTCAAGGTACGTCTGATCATTTACGACAAGGACTCCGCCAGCAAGTCCGTGAAGGACGTGAAGGAGCAGGAAGTCTACATGGGCGAAATCCCGCTCATGACCGAGAACGGTACCTTCGTCATCAACGGCACCGAGCGTGTGGTGGTCTCCCAGCTGCACCGCTCCCCGGGCGTGTTCTTCGATCATGATCGCGGCAAGACCCACTCGTCGGGCAAGCTGCTGTATTCCGCACGGGTCATTCCCTACCGTGGCTCGTGGCTCGATTTCGAATTCGATCCCAAGGACTGCGTGTTCGTCCGCATCGACCGCCGGCGCAAGCTGCCGGCGACGATCATCCTGCGTGCGCTCGGCTTCACGTCCGAAGAGATCATCGGGATGTTCTTCGACGTGAACCTGTTCCACGTCAAGAAGGACGGTTTCTCCGTGGACCTGATTCCGGAGCGGATGCGCGGCGACATCGCCAGCTTCGACATCGTCGACAAGAAGGGCAGCCTGATCGTCGAGCAGGGCCGCCGCATCACCGCGCGTCACGTGCGCCTGCTCGAACAGAGCGGTCTGAAGCGCCTCGACGTGCCGCGGGAGTACCTGATCGACCGCGTGGTCGCGAAGGACGTCGTCGACCCGGCGACCGGCGAGATCATCGTGCCCAGCAACGCGCTGATCACCGAGGACGTGCTCGTCAAGCTGCTGAAGGCGGGCGTCAGCGAGATCGCCACGATCTACACCAACGATCTCGACTGCGGTCCATACATGTCGGAAACGCTGCGGATCGACCCGACCAGCAACCGCCTGGAAGCGCTGGTCGAGATCTACCGCATGATGCGCCCCGGCGAACCGCCGACGCGCGAAGCGGCCGAGAACCTCTTCAACAACCTGTTCTTCTCGAGCGAGCGCTACGACCTCTCGGCCGTCGGCCGCATGAAGTTCAACCGTCGGCTCGGCCGCGAAGAGATCACCGGCCCCGGCACGCTCACGAACGACGACATCATCGACGTGCTGCGCATGCTGGTCGCCATCCGCAACGGCAAGGGCTCGGTGGACGACATCGACCACCTCGGCAACCGGCGCGTCCGTTCCGTCGGCGAAATGGCCGAGAACCAGTTCCGCGTCGGTCTGATCCGGGTCGAGCGCGCGGTGAAGGAGCGCCTGTCGCTGGCCGAGTCCGAGGGGCTCATGCCGCAGGACATGATCAACGCGAAGCCCGTCGCCGCGGCCATCAAGGAGTTCTTCGGCTCGAGCCAGCTCTCGCAGTTCATGGACCAGAACAATCCGTTGTCCGAGGTCACCCACAAGCGCCGAGTCTCGGCGCTCGGGCCGGGCGGTCTGACCCGTGAGCGGGCGGGCTTCGAAGTGCGCGACGTGCACCCGACCCACTACGGCCGGGTGTG
>JBLMYE010000397.1:0-7030 GCA_050258115.1 Deltaproteobacteria bacterium
GCAAACATGACAAAATTCAATATCGCGAGAACCGTGATCGCGTGATACGTGTCTCGACAGGACCGAGGCAGGTGTCGATGACCGGGCGACGTTGCAACGATGGACCCAACTGCTTGAGAGGCATGCGGGTATTGATCGCGGAAGATGATTGGCTGCTGGCGGATACGCTGGCCGTCCTTCTTGAGGAGCGCGGCGCTCAGGTTGTCGGTCCGGTGCCCGCGACGTCGTCGGCCATCAGACTGCTCGACAACTCCGAAGTCGATTTCGCGCTCGTCGATATGAACCTCAAGGATAGTTTTTCAGACCCTTTGATCGACCATCTCAAGTCGCGTCACATTCCATTTGCAATTATTACGGCCTATCAGGCGCTGCCTACAGATGCAGAAGATTTCGCCGTCGTGACGCTGCACAAGCCGGTCGACCACCGCCAGCTTTTCGAGCTTCTGATCCAGCATTCCGGCGGTTCGCCTGCCGCGTAACTGCTGCATCCAAAAACCAAAATAACCAGGGATACGATCGTGACTTTCTACCCAAATGAACGGACATTGGTATTCATCGACGGAACCGATCTGCATGGCATTTCCCGCTCGATCGGAATCGACGTCGACTTCAGGAAATTGAAGGCGTTTTTCCAGGAGCGCTGTCATCTCCTGCGCGCCTTCTACTACACGACCGTGGTGCAGCAGGATCAGCACGCGACGATCAAGCCGCTGGTCGACTGGCTCGATTACAACGGGTTCACTCTCGTCACCAAGGCCGCGAAGGTTCGCACCGGACCCGACGGCCGCCAGCACGTCAACACCAACATGCGGGTCGAACTGGCTGTCGATGCGCTCGACTTCTCCCGCAACGCCGATCATGTCGTGCTGTTCTCGAGCGATAGCGCATTTTGCCACTTGGTGGCGACACTGCAGCGCAACGGCAAGCGCGTTACGATCATTTCGACGCTCAAGAACAATGGAGCGGCCGTTGCCGACGAACTGCGGCGGCAGGCAGATCAGTTCATCGACCTAGTCGATCTGGCCCCAAGCGTGAAGCGCAATAGCCGGTCAGGCGATCGCTATACCCGTGACGAAGGGTTTGAACGCGACATCGACCATGACGCAGACGCCTAGCAGCGAGAAGATTACACCGCTTCACAATCGCGTGCTGCACGTGTGGTCGTCTCCGCTCATCGAGCGGGCGGTTTCCTTCATTGCTGTGTCGCGGGCCAAGCCGCTCGCATTCCGCCTTGCACTGTCCGCGCTTTTCGTTGCGGCTGCCTTCACCGCCCGCACGACGCTGTTTCCCAATCTGTCGGATTACCCGTCCTATATTCCCTTCCATGCGGCTGTGATCCTCGCCGCCGTTTGCGGTGGAGCTGGGGGGTGCCTCAGCGCGGCTCTATTGAGCATCGCCGCCGTACATACCTTCTTTGTTCCGATCAACCAGCCGATCGCCCTCGCCCAATTGATCGTCTTCGCATCGACCGCCGTTCTGCTGGCGGTATTGACGGAACTTCTGGGGCTGGCGCAACGCGGGTTGCTGATCGCAGAACAACAGCACTATCGCGATACCTATTGGCGTCTGTTCATCGAGCAGGCCCCCGTGGCAATCGCCATGTTTGACCGCCAGATGCGCTGCATGGCCGCCAGTAGCCAATGGTCCGACAGACATGGTCGCCGCCGCGAAACCGCGAGTGGTCTCCAAAAGGACGAAACTGCGCCAAGCCTCCCACCCCACTTGAAGGATGCCCACCGGCGCGCCCTGGCCGGCGAAACGGTCCGCTGCGAAGAGGAAGAGATCACGCTGGCCGACGGCACGCGGCTGATCGAGAGATGGGAAATGGTTCCGTGGCGCGAAACCGATGGTTCGATCGGCGGCGCCACCGTTATTTCCGAAGACATCAGCGCCCGCGTCACCGCCGAGCGCGAACTCCGGGAAAGCAAGGAGAACCTGAAGCGCGCTCAGTCCATCGCCCGAGTGGCGAACTGGCGAATGAACTTCGCATCGGGCCAACTGAAGGGATCGGCACAGACCTTCGAACTTCTCGGTCAGTCGCCGGATGCCGTCCTGGACTATGAGCGGCTTCTCGCCATGGTCGATGATGCCGACCGCCGCCTTGTCGGCGAGACCCGCAAGAGCGCGCTGCGCGGCGAAGCCTACGACATCGAATACCGCTACGTCGTGAATGGACGGACGGGATGGATGCGCGAGTACTCCAAACCTGAGTATGACACCGCCGGTCATCTCGTTGGAGCCTTCGGCGTCATCCAGGATGTCACCGACCGAAAGCTCATCGAAATGAACCTGAGCAGCAGCGAGGAGCGGCTTCGCCTGGCCCTCGAAGCGGCTGGCATGGCGGTCTGGGACCTCGATCTGCGCACCGGAAATGATGTCTGGAACGATCAGTCCTACCGCATGATCGGCTACGAGCCCGGCGAAATCGCTGCCGGTTACGCAACGTGGCTCGATCACGTTCACCCGGACGATCGTACGGCTGTCGATGACGCCTTTAAGAAATCCTTGGCCGACGGAACCGAACTCCAGTCCGAATATCGCGTCATCGACCGGCACGGGACGCTGAAATGGGTCTCGGTGCGTGGCCGCACGAAGGTCGATAATACAGGCCAGCCGGTTCGCTCGTTCGGCGTGATCACCGATGTGACCGAACGCAAGCAGGCCGAAGAGCGCGACCGGATTCTGTCCGCCGAAGTGACCCATCGCGCCAAGAACCTGCTGGCCGTCGTCCAGGCCGTCGCAATCCAGACGGCACGCAACCAGAAACCGAACGAGTTCCTTGCAGCATTCAACGAACGGCTGAAGAGCTTGGCCGTCAGTCACGACCTCCTGGTGAATGCCAATTGGCAGGCCGTGGAGATCGGCGCACTTGTCAGATCGCAGCTCGCCCACTTCGAAGATCTGTTCTCCAAACGCATTCACTTCCGCGGTCCCGGCATCGGCCTCACGGCCGAAGCAGCCCAGGCCATTGGCCTCGCCCTCCACGAACTTGTCACGAACGCGAGCAAATACGGGGCGCTGTCCACACCCGGCGGCACCGTGACCGTCGACTGGTCGGTGGACCGGAGCCAGACACCGGCGCGCTTCAGGATGTTGTGGAAGGAAAGCGGCGGACCTCCCGTCAGCGAGCCGGACCAGCGCGGCTTCGGCCATTCGGTTCTGGTCAACATGGCAGCCTATGCACTGGGGGCCGACGTTGCCCTTCACTACCCGTCCGATGGAGTGTCATGGACGCTGGAGGCCCCGGCCAGGTTAATCATGCATGCCGCGGCGTCAGGGGCAGCTGCGTAAAGCTCCTTGCGAGCTCTTCGTGCCGGCGCCCGCGGCATTGCCAATTGCCTCCAGCACGCCTATCGAAGAGAGGTCGTTGCGACTGCGGCAGACCGCGCGCGGCGGGCGCGTGGCCGGCAGCTGTACACCGAGGTCGATTATGCGTCGCAATATCCTGGCTTGGGGCTTGCTCATTCTCGTGATGGGCGGCGTTGCGGGTGGCCTGGGTTTCTACAAATACCGCGAAATCCTGGCCGGCATGGCGGCGGGAGCGGCCCGGCCCGAACCCAGCGAAGCCGTCGCCACGGTAACGGCCTCCGAGGCGGTCTGGGCACCGTCGACGCGGGCCATCGGCACGGTGGTGGCCCGCCAGCAGCTCGAATTGCGCAACGAGATCGCCGGGCTCGTTGCAGAACTTGGCTTTTCGTCCGGTGACACGGTCGAAAAAGGCCAACTCCTCATTCAACTCGACGACCGCCAGGAGAAAGCTTCGCTGGCGGCCGCGGAAGCCGAAGCAAGGCTCGCCCGCGCCAACCTCGACCGCCGCGAGGCCCTGCGCAACAGCCCCGCATTCTCGATTCAGGAGTTCGACAAGTCGCGCGAGGATTTCGCAGCAGCCACGGCCAGAGCGGAAAGTCTCAAGGTCGTCATCGATCGCAAGCGGATTGTCGCTCCGTTCAAGGCACGCGTCAGCATCACCGATCTGCAGCCGGGCGCCTACCTCGATGCGGGAACCCTGATCGTGCGCCTGCAGGGGGTCGACGACGACGTCTACATCGACTTCGCGCTGCCCCAGGAAGCGGCCGCACTCCTCCATCCCGGCGACGAAGTTGTGGTGACAAGTCCCGCTCTGCCGGGCGGCGAGCGCAAGGTGAAAATCCTCGCCGAGGACGACAGCGTCGACCCGGCCAGCCGCGCGGTGCGCTTCCGCGCCCTGGGCACGGGGCTCGGCGCCGTTCTGCGCCCCGGCGCGTTCGTCGACGTCGTCGCCGCAACCGCAGTTCCGAAGAAGCATGTTGTGGTTCCCTTGACGGCCGTCCGCCGGTCGCCCGCCGGGCAGCACGTCTTTGTCATCGAGACCAGGGACGGAAAAAGCCGCGCGCGCGAGCGGCGCATCGAAACCGGCGCGGTCATAGGCGACACCGTCGTGGTGGAGAAGGGGCTCGCCGTGGGCGAACTCGTCGCCGCGGCGGGGTCCTTCAAGCTGCGCGATGGGTTGCTCATAACCCCCGAACCCGAAGCCAGCGGGCTCGGCCCGGCCGCCATGAACTGAGGGCATCGAGACATCCCATGAGAGCCCTCGACGTCTTCGTTCGCCGGCCCGTCATCGCCATCGTTCTGAACCTGGCTCTGGTTCTGATCGGCATCCGGGCGGCCTCTCAGTTGCCGGTCCAGCAGTATCCGCGCATCGAAAGCTCCTCCATCGTCATCACCACGATCTACGTCGGCGCGTCCGCCGAAACCATCCGCGGCTTTGTCACGACGCCCATAGAGCGCGCGGTTTCCTCTCTGACAGGCATCGATTACGTGGAATCCTCGAGCGTGCCGGGCCTCAGTACGGTAACGGCACGCCTCAAGCTCAATCAGTCGAGCACGACGGCACTTGCCGAAGTCGGCAACCGGCTCGATCAGATCCGAAGCGAGTTGCCTCTCGAGATCGAAAGCCCCGTCGTCGAGGTCCAGCGCGCCGACCGGCCCTATGCCACCTTCTACGTGAGCGTCACGTCCGATGCGATGACACCGGCCGAAGTGACCGACTATCTAATTCGCAACATCCAGCCGCGGCTCAGCACGATCGCGAACGTCCAGCGTGTCGGGCTCGAAGGGGCGCGGCCGCAGGCCATGCGAATCTGGCTCGACGCGGAACGGCTCTCCGCCTTCGGCCTGAACGCCAGCGACGTGGAAGCCGCACTCCGCCGCAACAACTTCCTTGCTGCCGTCGGCCGGGCCAAGAGCAACGAGATACAGGTCGATCTTCTGGCCGACACCGATCTTCGAAATCCCGGCGAGTTCGAGCGGCTGATCGTTCGCGAGGAACAGGATCGCATCATTCGCATTGCTGATCTCGGCCGGGTCGAACTGGGCGCCGAGGAGGAAACCTCCAACGTCCGCCACAACGGCAAGGATGCGGTCTACCTGTCGGTCTGGCCGCTGCCCGGAACCAACGAGATCAAGGTCGCGCACGACCTGCGCCGGGAGATTGCGGCGATCACGCCTGGGTTGCCCAAGGACATGGAGATCGCCCTCGCCTACGACGGCGCCGTCTACATGGAGAACTCCATCCAGGAGATCCTCACGACCTTCGCCGAAACGGTCGCCATCGTCGGCCTGATCGTTTTCCTCTTTCTGGGGTCCTGGCGCAGCGCGCTCGTTCCGCTCGTCACCATTCCCATCTCCCTCATCGGTGCGATGGCCGCCATGATGGCGATGGGCTTCTCGCTCAATCTGCTGACTCTCCTCGCCATCGTACTCTCGGTAGGGCTCGTGGTCGATGATGCCATCGTCGTGGTCGAGAACGTGGCGCGGTACATGCGCGATGGCATGAGCCGGACAGAAGCAGCGCTCGTCAGTTCGCGGCAACTCTTCGGCCCCATCGTCGCCATGACCGTAACGCTTGCGGCCGTCTACGCGCCGATCGGCCTCTTGTCCGGATTGACGGGCGTTCTCTTCAAGGAATTTGCCTTCACGCTGGCCACTGCCGTCATCGTTTCCGGCATCGTCGCCATCACGCTCTCGCCGATCATGAGTGCCTATACGGTCGCGGAAGGTGGCCACGAAGGCCGCTACACGCGCTTCATCAACCGGCGCATGGAAAGTCTCGCCGCGGGGTACGGGCGGCTGCTCGATTTCATACTGCCCCTGAAGAAGCAGGTTCTGACGTTCGCGGTATTCATCGGAATCCTGGCCGTTCCCCTCTACATGTTTTCCGGCAAGGAACTCGCCCCCGTCGAAGACGAAGGCTTCGTTCTGCTCATCGTCAATTCCGCACCCGACGCCTCGCTGGCCTATACGTCGGGCCACATGGACAAGGTCTATGCGGTGGGCGAGGCACTGCCCGAATTCGATGCCATGTTCGAGATCGTGTTCCCATCCAACGGCTTCGGCGGTTACCTCCTCAAGAATTGGCACGAGCGCCAGCGCAGCGCGCACGAGATCCAGCCGCAAATCTTCGCCGGCGTGTCTGGTATAAAGGAACTGCAGATCTATCCGGTGCTGCCGCCGCCGCTGCCGGGCGCAGGCAACTTCGACGTGGAACTCGTTCTCAAGGGGCCGGGAACGCCCGAGCAGATGGCAACCTACGCAAAGCAACTGGTTGGCGCGGCCTTCGCCAGCGGCAAATTCATGTTCGCCGACACCGACCTCAAAATCGACCTTCCGCAGGTTCGCGTGTCCATCGACCGCCAACGGCTGGCCGATCTCGGCCTCGATCTGGCAGACGTCGGCCGCCAACTCGGCTTCCTGCTCGCGGGTAACTTCGTGAACCGCTTTACGCGCGAAGGCCGCGCCTACAAGGTCATCCCGCAGGTCGAACAATCGGCACGCGCCGCCGCCACGACGCTCCTCGACTACAAGGTGCGCACCCGCACGGGGCGTCAGGTTCCGATCTCCTCATTCGCGACCCTCGAAACGACGACGGCGCCGCGCACACTGGCACGGTTCCAGCAAGCCGACAGCTTCCGCGTCTACGGCGGCGTCCTGCCCGGCGTCACCAAGGCTGCCGGCCTCGATGCGCTCGAAACCTCCGCTAAGCAGATCCTGC
>JBLMYE010000398.1:0-7769 GCA_050258115.1 Deltaproteobacteria bacterium
CACTATCTGGCCATGTGGCTCTACGCTTTGGCCGTGCTCGGGCGCCGCGTTCCTAAGTATCGGCACATGGGGATAGACCTCGTGCATCAGGTGCATGATCCCTTTCTTGTGCCCGGTCGAGGCGTCATTTGGAAAATGGAGGAGGATCTCAGCGGCTCTTATCCTGGCTATGGCTTCGGAGCTCTGGACGCCTTTGATGGCTATGTCTCCTATCGCATGCTCGATGAGGTGGCTCTGTCGCGCGAGATCGCCGAAATGCGCACGCTTGTCCACCGATCCGCCCCTAATCTTGTCATTACACAGGATCTCGGGCTCGGGATGATGCTGTGGATGACCCATTTCTTTCCCGACGAACCATGGGCGCAGATACAGAGGCACCGATGCCTCACGATGCTTGACCGAATGTGGAGGGGGGATTCGTACTTCTGCCGGGAGCCCGTTCTTGGGAGAACGAAGTTCGCGTTTACGAACTATGGGGTATCCGTCGGCCTGCAGGCCGTAAACGAAATGCCCGAGCGCGTAGAGCGGCTCAATGAATATTTCGAAAGCTACCGGTCCGGCGATGAGTATGACGACGCAGCCATAACACATGTCATGGCTTGCAGCTCACATTTTCCTGGAGCGCTGATCTAGAGTATTGCCGTCCGGAGGCGATCTCTAAACAGATTGGCGCGTGGGGCTTCGGCTAAATCAGAAATCCCAGGGGCTCACACGCGATGAGCCTTATTCACTAAGAAAATTGCCAAAGACCCACCATCTGGATCCCCAGCGGGTAAATAGGCATATTTGAAAAAGTAGCACCAGCCATCTGAAAATGCGGCTTGACCCAAAATCCGGTAAGCGATCTGGCATCAAATGTCCTTGACGAATATCAAAGCGACGGATGCCGATGGCTAGCATTGTTGGTGGCTTTTCCCAGTGCTGTTCGTCCTTGATGAGCACGTCAGAATTTTCAAAGCACAAATTAAGGAGATTGACCATGGCTCAAGAAATCAAGAAATCAGAGGGAACAACCACCCCCGCGCCGCGCTACGCCGATCCCTTCTCAGCGATGCGCGCGGAGTTGGACCGCGTTTTCGACTCATTTCTTGGTCGCAACTTCACCGGGCTTCCCTTCCTGTCCCGATCTGGCTGGGGAGAAATGCTCGCTCCCAGCATCGACCTTCGCGAAGCCGATAAAGAGTTCGTCGTCGAAGCCGAACTTCCCGGGATGGACGAGAAGGACGTAAGTGTCACGTTAAGCAACGGAGTGCTCACGCTTAAAGGTGAGAAGAAGTCCGAGCGTGAAGAAAAGAAGGAAAATTATCATCTGATGGAGCGCAACTACGGCAGCTTCCACAGGTCATTCCAGCTCGGCGATGTCGTCGATCCCGACAAAGTCTCCGCTACCTTCGACAAGGGTGTCCTGAAAGTTAAGCTCGCCAAACGCGCCGAGGCCGTCAAGGCTGAAAAGAAAATCCCCATTGGCAAGGGTTGATCGAATAAACAGCGCTCCCCGCCGCACCATCCCCGGTCGCCCGCGGGGAGGCCCTTTGTTCGGAGCACAATACATGCACCGCTCGAAGCGTTGCCGCTGTGAAGAGGATGGTCGACTTGGCACACCGGCAAGTGATCTTTAGATCAGCGGCTCGCGACAACATCCTGCGCGGTTCAGCTCAGCTTGCCGATTCCGACCGCGTGACACTGGGGCCAAAATCGAATTCTGTTGTCATCCAGAGCAATTGGGGCTCGGTAGCGAGCTTTCTTCTACTCACCGAAGCAACGATGACTGATTTGCCAGAACCCAAGCCGGAAGGCTCCACCGCGCCGGATATGGGAATGTGATTCATCAGGAGGCGGCCTAAAGAGGTTCCAATGACTGGAATGAAAGAGCTTCGTGAGCGTCTCGTAGCCCAGCAGGTTGAAGCACGTGGCGTTCGAGATCCGCTCGTTCTCAACGCGATGCGATCGGTGCCCCGTGAGCATTTCGTTCCCGAGAAACTCAGAACAGAGGCTTACGACG
Organism: Deltaproteobacteria bacterium; assembly: GCA_050258115.1. Classification (GTDB taxonomy): domain Bacteria; phylum Pseudomonadota; class Alphaproteobacteria; order Rhizobiales; family Hyphomicrobiaceae; genus JAGVSR01. Next base: position 2,003 of record JBLMYE010000398.1, read on the forward strand.
ATACCCCTCTGCCCATCGGCTCCGGCCAAACCATCTCTCAGCCGTACATCGTTGCTTTCATGATCGAGGCTCTCCAACTGCGCGGCGGCGAGAAAGTTCTCGAGATCGGCGCGGGATCGGGTTACGCCGCCGCTGTCCTGGCAGAGATCGCGGGCGACGTGTTCACCATCGAGCGAATCGGACAGTTGGCTGAGCAGGCCGCACGCAATCTCGAAGTCGCGGGTTGTACGAACGTCCATGTACGTCATGCGGACGGGACGGAAGGCTGGGCCGACGAGGCACCATTCGACAGTATTCTCGTGTCCGCCGGAGCCCCCGATATCCCGAGATCACTTCTCTATCAGGTCAAGGTCGGCGGACGAATCATCATTCCGGTTGGGCGCGACCAACGCGCCCAAGAACTGATCCGGATCACGCGCGCCAGCGAGAACGAGTTTACGCGGGAGGATATTGCGGATGTGCGATTTGTTCCGCTGATCGGAAAGGAAGGTTGGGAAAGCGAGGAGAGCGATTGGCAAACGAAATCACCTCGTGTCGTACAATCAAGGCCCACGGTAAGCCTTTCTGTCCCTGGCCTGATTGCCAAACACAGCGAAACCTTTGTTGAACTTGAGAAGGCGGACCTCGACCCGCTGATCGAACGGATCGGCAATGCGCGCGTCGTCATGATCGGAGAGGCCACCCACGGGACCTCCGAGTTCTACCGAATGCGAGCACGCATTACCCAGCGGCTCATCGAGACCAAAGGCTTCAGTATCGTGGCCGCCGAAGCGGACTGGCCCGATGCGGCCCGTATTGACTACTACGTTCGTCACCGGGAGGCTCAGCCGGCCACGTGGACCGCGTTTTCGCGCTTTCCGACCTGGATGTGGCGAAATGAGGAGACGCGCGGCTTTGTTGACTGGCTGCACTCTCACAACGCCCGTCGTGGCGAAAGTGCGCGCGTGGCCTTCTATGGACTTGATCTCTACAGCCTGTACACGTCGGTCAAGGCGGTGATCAGCTATCTCGATTCGGTTGACCCTGACCTCGCAACGACCGCCCGTGAGCGATATGGATGCCTCTCGCCGTGGGAAGCCGATCCCGCCGCATACGGGCGCGCCGCACTACGAGGATCGTACCGGAGCTGCGAACGAGCAGTAACGCATATACTTACGGAGATGCTTGAACGGCGACAGGAATTGATGCTGCGTGACGGACATCAGTTCTTCGATGCAGCCCAGAATGCGCGGCTCGTTGCGCGGGCCGAGCAGTACTACCGGGTGATGTATTACGGCTCGCGGGCCTCCTGGAACCTGCGAGACTCGCACATGTTCGAAACTCTTCAAAACATCCTCGAACACCACGGCCCGCAAGCCAAAGCTATAATCTGGGCGCACAATTCTCATATCGGTGATGCGTCGGCGACGGAGATGGGCCGGCGCGGCGAGCACAATATCGGAAAGCTCTGCCGCGCGCACTTCGGAACCGAATGCTATTCCATCGGCTTCGGCACGAACGACGGAACAGTCGCAGCAGCGTCCGGCTGGGATGAAGCCATGCAAGTGATGGCCGTGCGTCCGGCACATCCGCAAAGCTACGAGCGGCTCTTTCACATGACGAACACGCCGGGCCTGATCCTGCCTCTGCACCGAAAGACGCCGGAACTGCGCGAAAGACTCAGCGCGCCCCGTCTAGAAAGAGCTATCGGCGTGATCTACCGGCCTGAGAGCGAACTCGCCAGCCACTATTTCGAGGCCGTGCTCCCGAACCAGTTCGACGAGTACATCTGGATCGATCGCTCATCGGCAGTAAGGCCATTAGAAAGCAAACAGTTGCAGGGAATTCCGGACACATATCCGTTCGGACTGTAGTTGGGTGACAGGCAACCACACCGGCGTAGACAGTCGCTGTGATCATTCGGGAATTCCAAGAACGATCACCGCGAAGCTGACACCCGTATTGAACAGCACGTGACAGAAGATCGGCACCCGCAACGAGCCCGTTCGCACGAGCATCCAGTTCAAAAGTAGACCCGCCGCGAAGAGCTGCGCTAGGGCGAGGTTCGTTCGATCGACATGAAGGGACGTCCATGCGGCCGACACGATGATTGCCGCACCAGCGAGTCCAAGACGAGACTTTGCAAGAGCCGAAAACAGGAACCCCCGAAAGAGTAGTTCTTCAGCTACCGGAGCCAGGATGCAGAGGATGGGCGGCATCAGCCAACTACGCTCCCGCTCCATCAGTTGCTTGTAAGGCAATATATCCTGAACGACAGTGTCAGGACTCCATTTCAAGAACACGCTGAACCATAAGACCGACGCCGCGACCGTGATCAGTAGCGCGAGTGCGTATGAGCGCCAGCCATCCACAGGAGCACTCAGGCCAAGACTGGTAGCCGCTGGACGTCCGAACGCACGCGCAGCGAGAAGCGTCAGACCGATCATCGTAACATTGAGCACGGCCATATAGACCGCTTCGTACGTCATCAGCTGCCGATCGATCAGCCCCGGACGAAAAGATCCGGGCCGCCCCAAATCGACCAGGTTGGCATAGCCTTGCGCTCCAACGTACCCCAAGAGCGGCGCAGCCACGACGATGGCGAACGTGACGATCGAAGCCCCCAGTGGATTCCACGGGGTTTGCATCAACTCACGTGGGGTCCGCTCATCTGCTTCAGCGCGTGCTCGATGCGCCGCCATGTCTGACCTTGCTTCTGATTGCCAACCGCCTCGAAAGCTTGGGCCTTCTGCGCCGCCTCAGCTATCGCTTTGGTACCGTGGCTATCCCAGAGCTCCCGTGCGATCATCTGGACCTGCAAAGCACCCAACTCAGTCTCCCCATCAGTAGCCATCTGAGAGTGGGATGGCTCATCCCGTTTCAGCGCGTACGTCACCAGGTAAGCGTGGCCAAGAAGTCCAGCGCCCCACGCCAGCAACGGCCAAATGAACCATAGCTTGTCCGGCGATCGTGCGAGATTGAGCACGATCAGGAGTACGTTGACCGCAGCGTAAACGATCAGATGAATTCGGAAACCGGTGTTCTGAAGCAGCCTGTACATGGGAAACACCTCCACAATTTTTTTCCGCCTGGCCCAAGCAGCGGAACAGTACTCTCGATGCGGTCCCGAGCGGGTGATGGGGCTGCTCCCATCTTCAAGAACCGTGTCTTGCATAGGTCCCAATCAGAACGGACTCGGCCAGCACGTGCCCCTGCATTGCGTCGAGTACGTTTTGCTTAGTCGGCGAAGTCAGCATGCCGAGCTGGATATCGAGCGCGTACAGCTTGTGCACGTATCTGTGCCGACCGACCGGTGGGCACGGCCCTCCATAGGCTTTATGCTTCCAATCGTTGATGCCATTTTTTGCATGCCCCGGCAGAACCCCGACGCCTTCAGCAAGTTCAGTCGCATTCGCCGGCAGGTCGTACACGATCCAATGAACCCACGTCATTTTTGGAGCCTGCGGGTCAGGCGCATCAGGGTCATCCACAATGAGCACGTAGCTTTGCGTCCCAGGAGGCGCGCCACTCCAGGCAAGCGGCGGTGAAACGTTCTCACTGTCACACGTGTACCGCGCCGGGATTGGTCCGTTTTCTGCGAATGCCGGGGATGTCAACTTGAGCGACATGGTCATGCTCCTTTCAAACGACCAGCATTCAAACCCGCCACGCCCGCGAGGCTGCCGGATCGATTTCAGGCGGTCGATTTCATCTGCGCCGAGCGTATCCAAAAATATTCGGCCAGGTTCTGCGCATTCACGTAGCCTCTGAGGCGCCCCTGCTGGTCGACCACGCCAACGGCCGGAGTGTCACCTCCCATCAGAATCTTCATTATCGGCTCCAGAGCGCTATCCTCTGAAACGGCCGGTACGTCCTTGGCCATGATATCGAGAACGGGCGTGCTTCCTCCAGTGGTGGACAAGGCTGCGATCAGCGCCTCTCGCGTCAGCACACCCCGGAGCGACCCCGATCCATCGACGACCGGGAATTCCTGCTGAGTGGTCCTCAGAAGCAGCGCTGCGGCGGCATCCACGTCAGCGTGTGTCGGCAAAACCTCGAAACTCTCGATCATCACATCGCGAACGCTGTGGCCGCGCGCTTGGTCCTTCATCTCCACGTAGCTTGCCTCGCCAGAGGCCGCGAGGAAGATGAAAATGGCAATAAGAACGAGAAAGGGATTCCCGAGCAGCCCCACCACGCCAAAAAGGACGGCTAATGCCTGTCCGAACGCCGCTGCCATGCGAGTGGCCCGTGTGTAGCCAACTTTCAACGTCAGGATGGCCCGCAAGACCCGGCCACCATCCATCGGAAATGCCGGGATGAGATTGAACACGACTAAGACAAGGTTCGCGACTGCGATCTGCTCGAAAAGACCCGGCTTTGGTGCTTCGATCTCCGCAAACTTTCCAAGATCGAGCCGGTCGCCGAGGAGCAAAATCAAGACCATCGCAATCACGAGATTAACGGCAGGACCAGCAAGAGCCACGAGGATCTCCTCCCGTGGCTTCTCCGGCAAGCGTTCCATCGAAGCAACCCCTCCGATCGGAAGCAGGGTCACATCGGGCGTCGCGATTCCGAATCTTCGGGCCATCAATATGTGACCGAACTCGTGAAGCACGACACAGGCAAAGAGGACGATGACGAAAGCGATGCCGATCAGTGCGTCCCCTGCGCTACCCTTCATCAAATGCACCGCACCGATCCAGATCAGCAGAAGGACAAAGGTAGGATGCACGCGAACCGCGGTCCCCGCGACGTCGAACAGCTTGATCGAACCGTTTGCGAGCACTCGCAAGATTTACGCGCCAGGTTATTTGGTGAACAGACGATCGGAGACCGGAGAATGGGCCAGGTTGAGATAAAGACCGATGGCGCACTCGCAGGCGGAAATGCAAGCAACCACTGTAGCCTTTATTACAAATCATAATCAGGATCGTTTGATCATAGTCAATGCCTACTGCGGCGTCCGGGCGGGAGATAGCGTCTTCGGCATATTGTCAGTGAACGCGATGGAGTGTGCCATGAAAGTTCGAGACGCGATGCACCAGAAAGTGGAGTGGGCGCAGCCAACCGAAACCGTACAGGATTTAGCGAGAAGGATGCGCGATTGCGACATCGGTTCGATTCCCGTCGGCGAGAATGATCGGCTGATCGGCATGGTAACGGATCGCGATATCGCCGTTCGCGCGGTCGCCAATGGACGCGACACTTCCAAGCTCACTGCGCGGGACGTAATGACAAACGGAATCGTTTACTGCCGTGACGATGAGGACCTTGAAGACGCCATACGCATTATGGAGCAAAGGCAGATCCGGCGACTTCCAGTGATCGATGACAAGAGACGCATGGTTGGCATGCTGAGCCTCGGCGATGTCTCGCATTCCGCTTCCCGGCAACTGACCGGTGAGGTCTTAGCCGCCGTATCGGACCATCATTAACAGAGGCGCTCTCTCTTGATCTGGCCTCGGGTGGCGACGCCACCCGGGGCTGCTTCCTATAGAAGACCCACTGTTACCGGTTCTACTCAAAGAGCAACAATCGCTGATTGCTAAATTCCTGGATCAACAAAATCATCGAGCCTTCTCATGCGCGCGAGAAGCGGATTGTCTCCGATGCTTAAGATGACAAACCGCGCTGTCGCATCCAAACTCCGTGAAATGGCCGATGCGCTAGAATTGCAGGAGGCCGAAGGATTTCGCGTACGGGCATACGTTCGCGCCGCCGATTTGATCGATCAGCTGCCAAAGCCGATTGATGAGATCTACGCGGAGGGTGGCATTGAGGCTCT
>JBLMYE010000399.1:0-3242 GCA_050258115.1 Deltaproteobacteria bacterium
CCGAATTCGCGGAGGATCTGCGCTGCAGTCGTCTTTGGCGTCCCGGGAGCGAAGCGCGAGGATTTATGAACGGGCCCGGGGGCTATCGGCGCTTTGAGATCGGCGGCCGTCCTCGTTATAAGGGCGGGGCCGGTTGACCCGGCTGGGGTTGAAGCAGGGGGACATTCTTTCGTGACGCGCATTTCCCGCCGAAAGTTCGTTGCCGGCGCCGCAGCCGGCGGGGCCGGACTTGCCGCTGCTGCCTGTGACCAGCCCGGACCGGCTGCTCCGGCTGTCGCCGCCGAGCGCCCCGAGATCCGATGGAGGTTGACCTCCAGCTTCCCGCCGTCGCTCGATACCATTTTCGGCGCCGCCAAGGTCTTCTCCAAAACGGTCGCAGACCTGACGGACAATCGCTTCCAGATTCAGGTGTTTGCGGCGGGCGAGATCGTGGGTGGACTGCAGGCCGCAGACGCGGTGACCGACGGTACGGTCGAATGCGCGCACACGGCGTCCTACTACTACTGGGGCAAGGATCCGACGTTCGCCCTCGCGACGGGGGTGCCCTTCGGCCTCAACTCACGCATGCAGAACGCCTGGATGTGGGAAGGCGGCGGCGTGGAACTGATGAACGCGTTTTATCAGCGCTTCAACATCTACGGCCTGCCGGGCGGCAACTCCGGCGCGCAGATGGGCGGATGGTACCGGCGAGAGATCAACAAACCCGACGATTGGAAGGGTCTCAAGATCCGTATCGGCGGTTTCGGCGGTGCCATGCTCGCAAAGCTCGGTGCGGTACCGACGCAGATCGCGGCGGCCGACATCTATCCCGCGCTCGAAAAAGGTACCATCGATGCGGCCGAATGGGTGGGCCCTTACGACGACGAGAAGCTCGGGTTCGCGCGCGTCGCGAAGTACTACTACTACCCCGGCTGGTGGGAAGGGCAGGCGATGCTGCACTTCTTCTTCAACCTTCAGAAGTGGAACGAACTGCCGCCCAGTTACAAGGCGGTTCTGACAGCCGCCGCGCAGACCGCCAACACGATCATGCTGGCGCGCTACGACATGCAGAACCCGCCGGCGCTCCGGTCGCTCGTCAAGAACGGCGCCGAGTTGCGGCCGTTCTCAAAGGAGGTTCTCGACGCCTGTTTTGCCGCCTCCAATGCAGTCTACGCGGAACTCTCCGCCAAGAATGCAGACTTCAAGACGGCTTATGAGGCGATGGCCAAGGTGCGCCGCGACGGCTATCTCTGGCACCAGCTCTCCGAGCACACGATGGATACCTACATGATGATCCTGCAGCGCGAGGGGCGGCTGTAAGGGCGGGACGTGTCGCCGCGAGAAATTGACAGAGGGGCAAAGGCCGGCCGCGCCATTCGGAAGTTACAGGTGCTGCTGCTTGAGGATTGGTTGTAGTTCGAGGAGGTTAGGCGCTCGTGCGCGTTTGACCGGATCCTTCGGCCGCACCGAACTGTACTCGGCGATCACAAGACGGCGCTTGGCAAAAACGTCCGGAATCTCGCTGAAACTTGCTGAGGGTGCCGCGTGAGTTGTTCGCGAGCCTTGCGATTTCGGACCGTCGAGGCAGGCACTTTGGAAGGCTCGCCGCCTTGCTGGCCCTGCACCCAGCGGTAAACGCCGCCGCGCCACATCAGGACCTTGAAAGACGCGCGCACAAAACAGCTGAGCCTTCGGGGATGCGGCGCCGTAACAATGCCGAAAAATCATTTATATTCTTAATCTATAGAATTCTAACAATCAATTTGTACAATCTGAGAAGGTCTGCGAGATCGCGGGTGTTTCGCCTGATTGCACCTTCAGCCTCAGACCACAGATGCCCACAGAACTCATTCTTCAGAATCTCGTCTCCCCCGTGACGCTGGCCTTTCTGCTCGGCGTTATCGCAACTCTGGTGCGGTCCGATCTTGAGATCCCCGAGCCCGTTATCAAGATATTCGCCATCTACCTCCTCTTCTCGATCGGGTTGCAAGGAGGACAGCAACTTGCGGGCACTTCTCTGAACGAAGTCACTGCTGGATTTGCCGTAACCGTCTTGCTCATTGTGTCGCTGCCTGCGGTTGCGTTCCTCATCGCTCGTTATGCCGTCGGACTGGATGTACCCAATGCCGCTGGGGTTGCGGCGCTTTACGGCTCGGTCTCGTCGGTCACTTTCGCGGTCTCAAAAAGCTTCGCAAAGGGGTTGGGCGTTGAAGTGCCAGGGTATGTTGCCGGGCTCGTCGCAATGCTCGAGTTCGGAATCCTCATGGCGTTGTTCTACGGCCGCATTGCGCTCGCACGCCATGACCCAGCCTCGCGGCTCAGCGCTCTGCTACAGGAGACGCTGAGGGGGCGTACGCTCATTTTGCTGGGCGGCGGCCTCTTTATCGGATGGGCCATCGGTGAGGCGAACTTCAAAAAGGTCGAACTGTTCTTCGTCGATCTCGCACGCGGAGTGCTCGTGCTGTTCATCTTGGAAATGGGAATGACGGCTGCGCGCGAGTTGCGTCAGTTCGTCCGGCTTGCTCCGCGAATGATTGCGTTCGGCATTATCGTTCCGTTGATAGGCGGAGCGATAGGGACCTTCCTGGCGGCTCTTTTCGGACTGCCGCTTGGAGCCGTCTATGTGCTTGGCGCGGTTGCCGCCTCAGCCTCTTACATCGATGCACCGGTTGCCGTGCGCGAAACGTTTCCCGAGGCGAATCCCAGCATCTACCTGACGAGCTCGCTGGGAGTGACGTTTCCTTTCATGCTCGTGCTCGGCATTCCAGTCGTCTTCGAGATGGCTGAGTTTTGGGTCAGTGCGCTTGGATGAGGCGTGCGAGCAAACTTTGTCGCGAACAGCCTTCGGCTGAGCTTCACGATCCGGAGCTGCGGAGTGCACGAGCGACCGCAGTATCTTCCAATCAACAGTGAACCACGCGAAACTTGCGGCCAGCAAGATTCGGCGCCAAACCGCTAAGTCCTTATTTTAATGGTACCGCCTCCCCGGCTCGAACGGGGGACCTCTAGATCCACAATCTAGCGCTCTAACCAGCTGAGCTAAGGCGGCACAGGGAACTGCGCCGTCGGCGCGGACCCCGTAAGAACCGCTACCGGCACGTTCCGTCAAGCAAAAACTGGCTTTTGCAAGAGCAGCCCCGGGGCCGTCGCCGCCGGTCTGGCCGGCCCATTGGCGGTCCCGCTGGACCCGGGTCTCTCTCGCCGTCTTAAATCTTCCGGTGGGTTCTTCATGCCGGCCGGGAGGAGGCGCGCCTAAACGGTCG
>JBLMYE010000400.1:0-3390 GCA_050258115.1 Deltaproteobacteria bacterium
CCGGCTAAAAAACATTCTGGAAGACAAGTTCAAGCCGGATGCGCCTGCAAAGCCATCGACTGAATCCTCGAACCGTTATCCCGCGCCGTCTCGCTCGGGCAGCGAAGACTTCGAGTACGTGAAGCCCGACGCCGACGCATTGAAGAAGAAGCGCAGCGGCGGGAAGCCGGAAGGCTGGCTGGATACGTTGAAGAAGAAAGTGTGGGGCAAATCATCTTCTCTCACGCCCTTCGCATCTCCAGCTAAGGCAGCGCCTTTGACCGGCGCCGCCCCGGCTGATGCGCGCTCTGAGATCGTTCCGGTTGGCGGCGGTCCATCGGACCAGGGCGTACCTGTCGCCAAGAAGAACAGCTACCTCATTCAGCTGAAGCCCGAGGTCACGGAACAGCAAATTCAGGACCTTCTGAAAAAGTACGATCTGAAGATCACCAAGGTCATCGGCGCGCTCGGCGTCATCACAGTCGAGCAGAACAATCCCGTCGAGGTCGCGCCGTCGATGGAAGGCGCCGCGCCACAGCAGAAGCTGGAATTGATCCTCGATCCGCCGCTCGTGCAGGCCTTGCGCAGCGAGCCCGCGGTCGACGCCGCATTCGTCGACAGTCTGATCGGCACAAAGGGGTTGCCCAAGCCCTCAGGTGCCGAGATCAAGATCGGCGAAAAAACCTATGCCTGGCGCTGGCAGCCGGGTGAAACGCCGGATGGCAATTGGGGTTTGAAAGCCATTCGCATGCCGGCCATGTGGTCGCTGATCGAACGTAACCGCGCTGCAAACCCCGGCGCACCGCGTCCCCGCATCGGCATCATCGACGTCGGCTTCACCGAGAACGCCAACGTCAAATACACGCTCGCCCGTGGCGCATTCCGCCCGCCGCTCGTCCGGCCGGACTGCGAGACGAACCACGGCACCCATGTCGCGGGCATCATCGGCGCGAAACAGGGCGCTGCTCCCGGCATCGACGGGATCGTGCCCGATGCCGACCTGGAGGCTGTCGCCATCGCGGCGGAGTTCATCGGTGAACGCGACAAACTCGATGCCGACCTGAGCTGGCAGGCGCAAGCCATGCTTTTTTCCGACGTGCTCTCCAACACCATGGTCTATCTGACCAGCAATCTGAAGCAGGCGAGCAATCTGCGCGTCCTGAACGTAAGCCTCGCCTATAACTTCGTCGCGCGCGGCGTCCTCGGCGATGCAGATCCCGACGAAGTGGAAGGTCTGAAACTTCATATTGCCGATCAGGCAAGCGTCATTCGCACGATGGCGCGGCTCGTCGAAAACGAGGTCCTGTTCGTCGTCGCCGCCGGCAACGACAGCGAAGGGCTGGCCAAGCCCCTCGAGGCCCGCTGGGCTTCGCCCTTTGCGTGGGCCGGCACTTACGCCTGGACCACCGGCGAGCCCGTGCGCAACATTATCGTGGTCGAAGCGACGGGACGCGACGGCAAGCGAGCGAGCTTCTCAAACATTGGCGGACACGTCTCGGCCCCGGGCGTCGACATCATGAGCACATTGGGCAGCACGACCTCGCCGTTCGGAGTCTGTTCCGGCACGTCTCAGGCCGCGCCCCATGTCACGGCCCTCGCCGGCCTGCTGTTCGAACTTGCACCGGAAAAGACGCCGGCTGAAATCATAACCGCATTGAAGGACAGCGGCGTGCCCGCGGCCGAGGGCGACGCCCGCGCCCCGCGCATCGACGCCATCGCGGCGGCCGCCGAAGTGTCAGCTGCCGCTCGAAAACGTCTCGCCGACCTCGACGGCAACGGAACGGTCGATGCGGACGACGTAAGGATTTTCGTTCGCGGTCTCTCGGCGATCGAGACGGCCGCAGCGACCGAAGCCGCTTTCACCGATGATCTGAACGGCGACGGCGTCATCGACGATAATGAGTGCTACTTCCCCCGCATCGATCTGGACGGTGACGGACAGGCCAGCGTCCGCGAAGCAAAGGCGGCGCGCGTTCCCTTCGTGAAATCGGACTTGGCGCCCATCGAAACAGCGTGGTCGGGCGCGGCCGAAGCCCTGAAAGCCATCTTTGCCGAAACGGGTCTCAGCGCGCGCATCGCCCACAGTCTCGTCGCTGCCAATGTCGAGACCGGCGCGAGCCCGCCCGCCAAGTGCCGGCGCAAGGACGGGTCCTTGATCGCCGCGCTCGACACGGCACCCGGCGGCGGCGCCCCCCCTGCCGCCACGCCATCAACCCCTGGCAGCAGCACGACGACCGTGGCCGCGGGTGGACCGGTGTCCGAAGCAGGTCCGGTGGTCGACGCTCCCAGCAGCGACGTGCGGGCCGACGTCTCCAAGGGAGTCGAGGAACTGAAGAAATCAAATCCTGAGTTGAAGGTCGTCATCAATCCGGCGACGGGCCTGCCGAGCAGCATCTCGGGCTTTAAACCGGACGCGGGTTCGCTCGCGGCCGGGGCGCGGCCCGCCGATCAGTCGGAAGAAGATACCCGCCGCATCGTCGAAACGTTCCTGCAAACCAGCGGCATCACTGCCGCCCTCCCCGCCAAGGGCAAGAGTGCAGAACTGAAGTACACCGGCCGCCGGGCCGATCCCGACTTCCCCGGCCGCTACATCGCCAACGTCGAACAGCGCGTCGACGGCGTGAAGGTTTTCGGATCGTCCGCGCGCCTCACGGTAGAAAACACGCTCGGCGTGACTAAGTACCAGGGTACGACGTCGGCGGCCCAGATCGACAAAACGGTTCCTGACGTGAGCGAGAGCGCCGCCACGGCCTCAGCCCGCAAACGCCTCACCGAACTGCTGAAAGGCTCCGGTGCGGGTGCCGCGCCACCGCTTGCGATGGGCCCCAATCCGGAAACGGCCCCTGCCAGCGCCGAAATTGTCGTATTCGATCCGGCCCTGTTGCGGGCCAAAGTAGCCGGAGGTGCGCGCCTCGCGTGGCTCGTGTCAATCGACAGTTTCCGGCTTTTCGTCGATGCGAAGACCGGCGAGGTGTTCCACTTCTACCGCGACAAGCCCACAGGTCTCGTCCGGCGCATCTACGACTTTTCGAACCCCTCCGACACGGCCGCCATCATCGACGAGGACAGCAAGGTCAGGACACAATCCGTTCCAGACGACGCCGAACAGGCGTTCCGCTACTCGGGCGCAGTCCGTGATTTCTTCTACCTCGTCTTCGGCCGCAACAGCTACGACGACAACGATAATGACGGCCCAAAGGGTGGCGCTCCACTCGAGTCCTTCATCCGCTTCGGAAATGTTCGCAACGCCTACTGGTGCCCATCGAAATCATACTATTGCCCGAAGCAGAACGTGATGGTCTTCGGTCCCGGATACGCGGGCGCCGTCGACATCGTGGCGCACGAAATGGTCCACGCGATCATCCAGTACGAAGCAAACCTCGTGTATTCGGACGAGCCCGGTCGGCTTGT
>JBLMYE010000401.1:0-7704 GCA_050258115.1 Deltaproteobacteria bacterium
AACGATGCCGGCGGGCAGGTGGACGTGCTCGCCCGCTCCGTTCATCTGCGCTACCGCGAGGCGCTGGGCGAAGCGATTGGCGATATCGCCGAAGGGCTCTATCCGGGTGACTACCTGAAGCCCGTCGGCGCGGCATTGGCCGTGAAGTACGGCGATGCGTACGCGGCAAAGCCCGAAAGCGAGTGGCTGGCTCTCTTCCGGGACGAAGCGATCGCCGCGATGCTCGCCATGATCAAGAACGATCTCGCAGCGCTCAACATTCGCCACGACGTTTTCGTCTCGGAGGCGTCACTATCTCGCGGCGGCGCGGATCGGGTGCAGGCCGCTATCGAAGCACTCCGCAAGAAGGGTCTGATCTATCAGGGCCGTCTCGCCAAGCCCCTCGGCCACGACGACGAGGAATGGGAAGACCGCGAGCAGACGCTTTTCAGATCGACTGAGTTCGGCGACGACATGGATAGGGCGCTGCAGAAGTCCGACGGCTCCTACACCTATTTCGCGGGCGACATCGCCTATCACTTCGACAAGATCAGCCGTGGGTTCCCGCACCTCATCAACGTCTTCGGCGCCGACCATATCGGCTACATTCCGAGGATGCTGGCGGCAGTTGCCGCACTGGCGGGTGGAGCGCTCGACCGCGATCAGAAGGGCAAGCTGAAATCGTGGCGCACGCGCGGCGGCACGACCGATCTCGAGATCAAGGTCGTCCAGCTCGTCAAGCTCTTCCAGGGCGGCGAACCGTTCAAGATGTCCAAGCGCGCCGGCACGTTCGTGACCCTGCGTGACGTGGTGGATGAAGTCGGCCGCGACCCGGTCCGCTTCATGATGCTCTACCGCAAGGAACTGGAGCCGCTCGACTTCGACTTCGCCAAGGTGACGGAACAGTCGAAGGACAACCCGGTCTTCTATGTCCAATACGCGCACGCGCGCGCCTGCAGCGTGTTCCGCAACGCGACCGAGCAGATGCCGGCACTAGATCTGTCGAAAGCGGCTCTCGCAGGCGCCGATCTCGCGCGGCTGGAGGATTCGAGCGAATTCGAACTCATTCGCAAGCTGGCCCAGTATCCCCGCCTGATCGCCACAGCCGCCGAAGCCCGCGAACCTCACAGACTGGCCTTCTATCTCTATGATCTGGCTTCCGCTTTTCACGGTTTGTGGACACGCGGCAACGATTTGCCACATTTGCGCTTTATCCAGCCGAATGACGGGGGCCTGACGGTGGCGCGGTGTGCGCTCGTCGATGCGACGCGTGCGGTGATATCCTCAGGTCTTGGAGTTCTCGGGGTCGAGGCCCCGGAAGCCATGCGCTAGATTGGGCTCTGAAGCCGATTCGAGCCGGGATCGTGCGAGCCGATCGAGCCATGATCCCCAATCTGAAGGAAAGATCGCCCATGTCCCGCTCCGACCCTCGACAGGTACCTCCGGGCGGATACCGGCCTCAGGCCGCGCCTCCGAGGGGCACGCAGGCGCCGGGTGATTTCGATTACAACGCGTGGACGCAAGGACTTGGTGGAGCGCCGCTGCCAAACCCGAAGCCCGTCCAGAGCACCGCAGCGGCTCCCGCCCAGCCGCAACCCGGCTATGGCGCCCAGTCGCCCGGCTACGACGATCAGGGATACTATTGGGGCCACGGCCAGCAGCCGGCTGTGCCAACGCAATTCGATCCTTACATTCCGCCGACGGCCGCTCCTGCATACGGCACGCCCGGTCCGCAGGCGAACGGTTACGGCACGTCTCCGTCTGCGCCCTACGCGCCGGCGCAGGCCCCGGCTTACGGTGATCAGAGCGGCTATCAGGCCGGTTATCAGGCCGATCCTCGGTCGGCGCTTCGCGGCGCTCAGTATGACCAGTGGGCCGCGGCTCCGGCGGGCGCGCCCGCGCCGGCGTCCGATCCGCGCGGTTACGATCTGTCTGCCTACATGCCCCCTCAGGGCCGCGCGCAACCGCCCCAGCAGGATTTCGGCCAACTGACCGCTGATCTCGCCACGCATCCCCAGTCCAGCTATTCCGATTGGGGCCATCAGGCCGCTTATCAGCCCGACACCAGGGGCTATGCCGCCCAGCCGGGGTTGGACACCGATGGCTATGCCCAGCAGGGCTATGCTGATCCGAACGCCCAGGGCTACGACGAAGAAGATTACGAAGCGGCCGAGCCGCCGCGCAGCCGCAAGTGGATGACGGTCTTGGCGGCCCTCGTGGGCGCAATTGTCGTCGGCGGTGGAATGGCCTACGGCTACCTGTCCCTGTTCGGCGGCTCCGAGGGTGGTCCGACACCCGTCGTCAAGAGCGCCGAAGGTCCCTCGAAGGTGAAGCCGTCGGAGCCGGGCGGCAAACAGTTCGCCAATACGGACAGCAAGTTGCTCGGACGCCTCGGGGAGGGCGGCAGTTCTTCTGCCAGTTCCACGACTGAGACCGATGGATCCGGCGCCCGCAAGGTCCAAACTCTTGTCGTCGGGCGCGACGGCGAGATCCAGGCTCCCGCCGCCGCGGCGCCGACTGCGTCCGATACCGCGCCGGGAGTCTCGGTTCCGGTACCCGGCATGACGCTGATCGATGTCCCGGGCGCCGACACGCCGGCGCCTTCTCCGGTGGCGCAGAAGCCCCAGCCTATCGTCGTGCAGCCTCCGGCGGAGCCCGTCCAAGTCGCCGCCAACGAACCACGACCGGCGCCCGTTGTGCCGAAATCCATTAATTCCGCCGGCGAGGCGGAAGCATCGGCCGCGGCCCCCGAGGCGCCGGCGCCCGTTGCAGAAAAGCCCAAGCCCGCTGCGAAGCCAGTCACGAAAACCGCCGCCATTCCCGAGACCGCGACCACGGCTCCTGCGCCGAAAACGACGGGTCTCGGCTATGTCGCCGTTCTCGCCTCCGTGCCCGCATCCGGAACGAGCCGCTTCGATGCGCTCCAGCAGTTCGCCGATCTCCAGCAGCGCTACGGCGGCATACTGCAGAACAAGACGCCTGACGTCACGGAGGCCGATCTCGGAGAGAAGGGCCGCTATCATCGTCTGGTGGTCGGTCCGCCCGGTTCCAAGGATGGGGCCAATTCCGTCTGCTCGCAGTTGAAATCAGCCGGGTATTCGAGCTGCTGGGTCATGGCCTACTGAGCCGCAGCCAACCGTTGAGCGAGGGCCGCGGCACAGTTCCCGCGGCCTTTTGTTTATGACCAGCCGATCATCGAGCGCCACCTTCATGCAACGCCGCGCCCTCATCACCGGCCTGGAAGGCACCGCACTCACCGGTGATGAGCGGCGCTTTCTGCGCGAAGCACGTCCGCTCGGCATCATTCTGTTTTCGCGCAACTGCGAGGCGCTTGATCAGATCCGCCGCCTCGTGGCCGATGCGCTGGCGGAGATCGGGACCGCCGAAACCCTCGTGCTGATCGATCAGGAAGGCGGCCGCGTGCAGCGGCTGCGGCCACCCCTCGGACGCGCTTTGCCGCCGGCTGAGGCTTACGCGCGGCGCTACGAGGCGGGCGATTGCGAAGGGGCCTGCGCGGCGGCGGAATCAGCCGCGCGCCTGGTGGCGCGCGATCTTCTCGATCTCGGAATCAATACCAATTGCACGCCGGTCCTCGATCTCCCGGTCGCGGGGGCCCATGCCATTATCGGCGACCGCGCCTTCGGGACGACGGTGGAGCAGGTCGTCCGTCTCGGCCGCGCCGTGGCCGGCGGGTTCATGGCGGGGGGCGTGCTGCCTGTCATCAAGCACATCCCCGGGCACGGCCGGGCTACGAAGGACAGCCACCACGACCTGCCTGTCGTCGACATGGCATGGGACGAGCTTTCCCGAACCGATTTTGCCCCGTTCCGCGCGCTCGCCGACGTCCCGGCGGCCATGACGGCGCACGTCGTCTTTTCAGCTGTCGACCCCGAGGCCCCCGCGAGCACCTCCGCCACGGTCGTGAGGGAAGTGATCCGTACCGAGATCGGCTACGACGGTCTTCTGATGAGCGATGATCTCGGCATGCATGCGTTGCGGGGCGGCATGCGGCAACGCGCAGAAGCCGTCATTCGGGCGGGATCGGATGTCGCCTTGCACTGCTCGGGAATATTTGCCGAGATGGAAGCCGCCGCGGCCGGAGTTCCAGACCTGGAGGGCGACGCGCGGCGCCGGGCGCTGCGGGCCTTGTCCGTGCTCGACAACCAAGGCGAATTCGATGTCGCCGAAGCGGAACGCCGGTTGGCCGAGGTGATAACCGGCCACACCGGCCGATCTGAATCAGTATAGGGTCTAATACCGTTGACCGCACGGGTGGCGCGTCTTTGGAAGGACAGATGGGCGAGGAGCCGGGAGAAGTCGGGCGAGAGATCGCGGGTTGGGAACTTCCCGACGCGGAGAATGCTCCGTCTGCGGCCGAAGCCTTCATCGTCGATGTGGAAGGTTTCGAGGGCCCCCTCGATCTCCTGCTCGCGCTTGCGCGCACCCAGAAAGTCGACCTTGCCCACATCTCGGTGCTGTCGCTCGTCGAGCAGTACCTCGCCTTCATCAACGAGGCCCAGCGGCTGAAGCTCGAGATCGCGGGCGACTATCTCGTGATGGCGGCTTGGCTTGCGTTCCTGAAATCGCGGCTGCTGCTGCCGAAGGAAAAGGTCGAGCCGGGGCAGGAGACAGCCGAGGAGATGGCGCAGAAGCTCGCCTTCCGTCTGGCCCGGCTGGAGGCCATGCGCAGCGCGATGGCGCAGCTCATGACGCGCAAGCGGCTCGGCCGTGACGTCTTTCCGCGCGGCATGCCCGAAGGCGTCAAGACGGTCCGCGACACGGAGTGGACCGCTCAGATCTATGATCTTCTCAAAGCCTACGCCGAACAGCGCCGGCGGACGGTGAAAGTTTCCCACGTGGTGAAGGCGCGCAAGGTCTGGTCCATCAAGGACGCCCGCGCCCGTTTGGAGAAACTCGTCGGGGAGAGCGCGGGCTCGTGGATGCAGCTCGACCTCTTCCTCAACCATTATCTGCCCGAAACAGCGCCCGCCGAGGAGACCAAGACGGTCGTCGCCAGCTCCTTCGGCGCGACGCTGGAAATGGCGCGCGAGGGCTTCGTGGAATTGCAGCAGGAAGCGCCATTCGCTCCGCTCTATGTGCGCAAGCGCGAGGACGGCGCGACATGGCAGCGGATCGGCTGACGAGTAGGCGTTTTTGAACCGATGAAGGACGGGAAGAAAAAAATGACACCGCCCCGGCTCAAGCTCGTCTCCAGCAACGAGAACGTCGAGCGGGATGCCGATCTCGACGATCCGCTGGCGGCGGAGGCGCGTGAACTCGCGGCCGCCCTCGGCGATGTTCAGCTCGGTATCGGCCCCGCGCCGGACTTCGGTGATGCCGACGATCGCCAGAAGATCGCCAACATCCGCATCGCCGAGGCCCTCCTCTTCGCCGCCTCCGAGCCTCTCGATGAAGCGACGATTGCCGAGAGCCTCCCGAAAGGCACCGACGCCGGAGCCGTTCTCGCCGAATTGAAGGACCAGTATGCGGGTCGCGGCGTGAATGTCGTGAAGGTCGCCGGCAAGTGGGCGCTGCGCACGTCGGAAGACCTGTCGTGGCTTCTTGAGAAGCATGCGCACGAGGAGCGCCGCCTGTCCAAGGCCGCTCTGGAGACGCTGGCCATAATCGCCTATCACCAGCCCGTGACGCGCGCCGAGATCGAAGAGATCCGCGGCGTTTCCACGTCGGGCGGCACGCTCGACATCCTGCTCGAAACCGGCTGGGTCCGCCCGCGTGGCCGCCGCCGCGCGCCCGGCAAGCCCATCACCTACGGCACGACGGACAGCTTCCTCGCCCACTTCGGTCTCGACGCCATCAAGGATCTGCCGGGGCTTGCGGACCTCAAGGCCCAGGGGCTTCTCGATGCCAATCTGCCGCCCGGCTTTACCGTGCCGAGCCCGGCCGATGTGGCGGCGCTTATGCCGGACGAACTCCCGCTTGATGCCGGCGCCGATGAAGACGAAGAAGACGTTCAGGCTGAAATGGTCCTCGACTTGCCGGAAGATGACGAGGCCGATAAGCCAGAGCCGGGCTCCGGCGAAGGGGCCTGAGGCGCGCCCCGCGCTGTCTCTCGTCAGCCGCCGACCGAAAGATGAACACGCGTGACCCGGAGTAGATCCGACATCGACGCCCGCGCGGATTCCCCGTCACCAGCCACACTGCCGGCCATCCCGCGCCGCGCGGCCGCGACCTTCGCCGCAAGCCTGTCCTTCGAGAATGTCGAACGCCGCTACGGCGACACCCTGGCCCTCGATGACGTTTCCCTGTCGATCGCACCGGGAGAAGTCGTCTGTTTGCTGGGACCGTCCGGCTGCGGCAAGACCACGCTGCTTCGCATCGCAGCCGGCATCGAACGGCCAACCTCCGGCCGCGTCCTCATCAACGAAAAAGAGGTCGCCGGCCCCAATCGCTTCGTGCCGCCCGAGGAACGCAGCGTCGGCCTGATGTTCCAGGATTTCGCGCTCTTTCCCCACCTCAGCATAATCGACAACGTCGCGTTTGGCCTGAAGGCGCTGCCGAAGCGCGAGGCCGAGCGCGAGGCCCGCAGCATGCTGACGCGCGTCGGCCTCGCACATCTCGGCGACGCCTATCCCCATATCCTGTCTGGAGGACAACAGCAGCGTGTCGCGCTGGCCCGCGCCATCGTTCCCCGGCCCGCGGTTCTTCTGATGGACGAACCGTTCTCGGGGCTCGACGTTCAGCTGCGCGACAGCATGCAGGAGGAAACCCTGGCGCTACTGCGCGAGACCCGCGCCACCGCGGTCATCGTCACGCATCACCCCGAGGAGGCCATGCGGCTGGCCGACCGCATCGTCGTACTGCGCCGCGGGCGCATTGTCCAAACGGGCACCGCTGAAGATCTCTACGACCATCCGGCCGAGCTGTTCGTCGCCCGTCTTTTTTCCGAGATCAACGAGATCGCGTATCGCGCAGGCGCCGGCGTCATCGAAACTCCGTTCGGCAGGGTCCCGGCGCCCGGCATCGCGGACGGCGAAATGGCAATCCTTGGGCTGCGCGAGCGCGGTATTCGCGTCAAGGACGCCGGGCAGGGGTTGCCGGGCCGCATTCTGCACACCAAGTTTCTGGGTGACATCGCATTGCTCGAGATCGGCGTGCAGGGGTTCGACGCGCCATTGCGTGTCCGGACGCCGGAAGGCCGTACCCGTCCCAAGGGCAGCGAAGTCGGGATCGAAGTCGACATGAGCCACGTGCTCGTCTTTCCCGGTTTGGCCGAGGTCTAGGCAACCTTACCGGGTGCCGCATTGCGCCATTGCTGCCAGTTTGCGATAAGACGCCATGAAACACGCCGGCAGCGCGCCCGTGAAAGGATTGTAATCCGATGGGTCTCTCAACCACACACCTGCTGCTGCTCCTCCTCGTGGTCGTGCTGCTGTTTGGAAGCGGTAAGATCTCGACGCTGATGGGCGACGTGGCCAAGGGTATCAAGAGCTTCAAGAAGGGAATGGCCGAGGACGACGAGGCTGAGCGCCGCGACGGCCCGCGCACGCTCGAGCACGAGGCCCGCTCCGCCGATCCCCGCCGTGATACGACGAAGAGCGGCTGAACCAGGTTATTGAGGCGCCGCCTGATCGCGCCCGGACGGAACACATGTTCGAGATCAGCTGGAGCGAGCTTCTGATCCTCGCCGTGGTGGTCCTCATCTTCGTTGGACCCAAGGACATGCCCGTGTTCTTCAACACACTGGGCAAATACATGGGAGCGCTT